>JBGTCP010000546.1:0-2984 GCA_041748815.1 Chthoniobacterales bacterium | reverse complement strand
CACTGGGTCTTCTTTTTTCTATTCTTGTGTACTTTTCTTATGACCGGCATTGGTTCGGACTTGGACTTGCCGTCGATGCGGTGGACGGCGTGTTGAATATGGGTGGACTGGCAGCAACAAAGTATCTTACTGCCTATGTGGTGGAGAAGTCCCTCAGTGTGGACAACATTTTTGTGATCGCGATGATTTTCAGTTCGCTCGCAGTGCCGCCACTTTACCAGCACCGTGTATTGTTTTGGGGAATTCTGGGTGCGCTTCTCATGCGAGGAACAATGATTGGAATGGGTGCAGTCTTGATTCATCACTTTCACTGGCTGCTTTACGTATTCGGTGGCTTTCTGATCCTGACTGGCTTCAAAATGCTCTTTGCAGACAATCAAGAAAAGCCGGCCGGCCAGCATCCGATAGTCCGGTGGGCGCGAAAGCTTTTTCCTGTTACCAGCAATTACCACGGTAAACACTTCATGGTGAAAGTCGGCAGCATGACTGCAGCGGAGCCCGTCGAACCCGGAGCTCCCGTCACCAGCGATGCCGCACTTAGTGTAGCGGTGGCCGGCACCTGGATGCTCACGCCTCTGGCCATTGCGCTAATGATTGTCGAGGTGACAGATTTAATTTTTGCGGTGGACTCGATTCCAGCGGTCTTTGCGATCACAGCGGACCCTTTTCTCGTTTTCACCAGCAATGTGTTCGCCATCCTGGGCTTACGCTCGCTGTATTTTGCGCTTGCGGGTATGATTTCAAAGTTCCGATATCTCAAACCGGCGCTTTCACTGATTCTCATCTTCGTGGGCACAAAAATGCTCGCGGCGAAATGGCTTAAAATCTGGCTGGGTGATCAGTTCAACTTGATTGTCCTGGCGATCATCCTCTCCATCCTTTTTACCGGGGTTGTGACATCACTAATCGTCCCGCCTCCGAAGCAGAGGGATGCTCATCCGCCGTTATGATCCGGCTTTACGCTTTGCTTGAGGTGATTGGCGGCAGACATTCCGCAGGTGATCTGGCGCAATGAGGGTTTGTCGATCTCTGCCATGTGCTGTATGGATGCGGATTGAATTTCCCCTGGCGTCTACGCCTTTCCCATTGACATGATTAAGACTCACCTATCCAAAATTCTCGCAAGTGCCGAACGCCGTCTGGCGTTGACAGGCCGGGAGAGTGACGGGGAAAAACTCCTGCTGTATCAGAAATTTATTAAAATCGAGGAGCACCGGATCCGCCTCCGGCACAACGCAGGCGCAGGCGGAAGGGAGAACGTCGCGATGCGCGTGGACCTGATGGATATTGTGTTGCGGCATATTTTCAGCAATGCGGTGAAGGCGCTTGGGCTGTCGAAAACACCCGGCGATGGCGAACGACTGAGCTTGGTGGCCATCGGTGGGTACGGGCGGGGCGAACTCAATCCGTTCAGTGATGTGGACATCATGTTCCTGCACGGCGGGAGCGGTGTGGCGATTGAAAAAAGTACCAGCTCCGCGATCGAGAAGGTGCTCTACATGCTTTGGGATATCGGGTTCAAAGTCGGGCACTCAACCCGCTCGATCAAATCCGCCATCCAACAGGCAAATGATGATATGCTTTCGAAAACATCGTTGCTGGAATCGCGGCTTCTTGCCGGCTCTGCATCGTTGTTTGCGGATTTCCAGGAAACTTTCATCCACAAATGTGTTCAGGGAAAAGAGGATGAATACATTCTCTGGAGGCTGAAAAGTCAGCACGAGCGGCATCTGAAAATGGATAACACGGTCTTCGTTCAGGAGCCGAATGTGAAGAGCGGCGTGGGCGGATTGCGGGACTATCAGAGCCTGCTCTGGCTCACGTATTTCAAGCAGGGAATCCTGAGCACGGCCAAGCTGGTGGAGGAAGGATTGTTGCCGGGCCGTGAACGCAAACACCTCGAGAATGCTTACGATTTCCTGCTGCGGGTGCGCTCGGAACTGCACTATCAGTACAAGCGCGCGAATGACAGCATGACACTTTTCACTCAGGGCCAGATTGCCAATGCATTCGCTTATCCACAGCGAAACATTCTGCGGCGCAGTGAGGCATTTATGCGGGATTATTACCAGCACGCCCGCAATATTTACATCATCACAAAAAACGTTTCGCAGCGCATGTCGCTGCCCGTGGTTAATGAGGATAAGGCGCCGCGCATCTTCAATTTCCTGGCAAGGCGTAAACCAGCGCGCGAGGATTTTGATGGCTTTTACAGCGAAAACGGACTCATTCACATGGTGAGCAAAGACGTGTTCGATAAAGATCCGCAGCGGCTCATGCGGATTTTTTTGCATGCGCAAAACCGGCAACTCGCACTGAGCCCGCAAGTCTCGCAGCTCATCCGCAGGCGGTTGCGGTTGATCGACAGGACCTATCAGTATTCGCGTGCTGCGAGGCAGACTTTTTCAACGATTCTCTCGAAAAAAGGCCAGGTGGGCCGGGTGCTAAGGATGATGCATGAGGTGGATTTCCTGGGTGCTTACATTCCGGAATTCGGGCAGCTCACGTGCCTGGTGCAGCATGAATTTTATCACCGCTACACAGCCGATGAGCACACGCTGCGCGTGATCGAACAACTCGACTTGCTCATTGATACGGAAGAGAAAAAAATGTCGGGCTACCGGCGTTTGTTCGAAAAACTTGAGGATCCGTATGTGCTGTATTTGGCCGCGCTGCTGCACGACTCGGGGCGCGCATCGAATGCGGCAAATCACAGCGATGCGAGCACGCTCTTTGCGCAGAAGGTGGCGAGGCGTCTGCAACTCCGGCCTGAGCAACGCAGGCATCTCATTTTCCTGGTGGACAGTCACACGCTGCTCTCGCACACGGCGCAGCGGAGGAATCTGGACGACAGCGCGACGATTGCAGAATTTGCAGGTATCGTGGGATCGCGGCTGAATCTGGATGCGCTCATGGTGCTCACTTTGGCAGACGGGCAAGGCACGACGGACGGCACTGCATGGTCGGATTGGAAGGAGACATTG
>JBGTCP010000545.1:0-2271 GCA_041748815.1 Chthoniobacterales bacterium | reverse complement strand
TCATAGATGGAGTTATCCGCCAGGGTGCGCTCTTTTATTTGGAAAATGGAGGCATTGGCGATGTCGCGCCGCTTCCGGGGTGGAGCCGCGAATCACTAGACGAGGCCTTGGCCGGACAAGCTTCGCCGGCGATGGATGCTGCTCTCTCGATGAGCGATGTGATGCCGGTGCTGCACACGAGCGTCCCGGTGAACGCTCTTCTCAATGGAACCGCTGAGCAAATCCTTGCACTTGCTGGAATGGTCGCGAGTCAAGGCTGCCGCTGCGTGAAGATCAAAGTTGGCGGGGTGGATCTGGACAGATTGCCGAAGCTCGTTGGCGAAGTCGCAGCCTTGCTGGGGCAGGGAGGCACCGTGCGCATCGACCCGAATCGGGCATGGACACTGGAGGAGACATTACGTTTAGCTCACTTGCTCAGTGGACTGCCGGTGGAGTATCTGGAGGAACCGCTGCGGGACGCCGCTGCATTGCCTGAGCTCATTGCTTCCAGTCCTGTGCGAATTGCATTGGATGAAACCTTGCGTGAAATCGCGGTCCCTCAACTCGACCATTACCGTGGAGCTGCGGCGCTGGTGATCAAGCCCACATTGATGGGCAGCTTCACTCATTGTCGTGCATTCGCGGAACTCGGCGCAGAGCTTGGTATGTCCACAGTAGTGAGCGGATGTTATGAATCGGGAGTGGGGACCTACGCTCTCGGACGCTTTGCTGCGAGTCTTCCGCAAATCAGTGCGGCGGGCTTGGACACTTATTCGTATCTTGAAGAAGATATCCTTATTGAGCGTCTGAGGTTTCCCGGCTTTCAGTTTAACCCCAACACCCCAATGCCTCATGTCGATGATTCGCGATTGGTTCAGTGATCTCCGAGATCGATTTGGCGCTGCTCCGGCTTTGCGCTGCGCTGCGTCAGGCCGTGTTCTGAAGTTCTCTGATTTGGTGTCATCGCAAGATGAAAAAGTCATAGTCACGCAATCGCCGCCAACGTGGGAACATGTGGTGGAAATATTTGGCGCATTTGCAGCAGGTGCAGTCCTTGTGCCGCTGAACCCGCGCGGACCGAAGGATGTAGAGCTGCCGGATCTTGCAGCAATGGATCCCGGCGACACGCTCATTTTTACCTCTGGTTCCAGCGGGATGCCAAAGGGAGTAGTGATCGGGCTGAGTGCTCATCTTGCCAATGCGCGTGGCTCTGCTGAACGCATTCCACTTGGCCCCGGCGATGAATGGTTGCTCAATCTTCCGCTGCACCATGTGAGCGGGCTCTCGATTTTGTTCCGCTGTCTGGATGCCGGTGCCTGCGTGGTGGTGCCGGATGGGAAATCGATTTCGCCAACTATCACACATCTCTCGCTGGTGGAGACCCAACTCGCCAGGCTTGTGCGGGAAGAGGTTTCTCCCGCTTCGTTGAAAGCCGTTCTGGTCGGAGGTGGTCCCGTGAGTCTGGAGCTCGCAATTGCTGCGATTCATGCCGGCCTTCCGCTGCATCTCACTTACGGAATGACCGAGACCGCATCGCAGGCGACCACCTCCGGGCGTTTTACAGAACCGCTCGACTACGTGCATTCCGGCAAAGCGCTCCCGGGCCGGGAGGTGCTGATTGCAGCGGATGGACACATCGCTGTGCGGGGTGATGTCCTTGCCCGCGGCTGGCTCGATTCATCCGGTGCACTGAACCCACTCGCCGACGGGGATGGGTGGTATCGCACCAATGACCTTGGAAAATTTGACCGGAATGGAAATCTTATAGTCCTAGGGCGGAGCGACAGGGTGATCATTTCCGGAGGCGAGAAAATCCATCCCGAGACCATCGAGCGCGCTCTCATGGCACAACCAACCGTGCAAACGGCAGCAGTGCTCACTGTGCCGCATGCGGAATACGGCCAACGCCCGGTCGTGGTGGTGCATGGGCAGTGGGATGAGTCCGCACTTGGCAAATCGTTGGGAAAAATCGCCATGCCGGACGCATTCTTTCCATGGCCGGAATCCGTCCCCGTCCCTGATGGCAAGATCACGGAACAGTTGCGCGGGCAACTCCGGCAGGCGCTGGGGCTGCCCCGGCCCTGCGAAAGCAAATCGTGTGACCCGCCAGACTATGGCAGAAATGAACGCGCGACGTGAGGTAGTTTTGGCTCCCACGCCAGAGTTGTTCCGGGAATTTAAATTGAAAGTTGCTGAGTGTGCGTTCCTCAAGTTGAAAAGTGAGATTTACGATCAGTTATGAAACATCCACGAAGCTCGCAACTATTCGCTCTGGCATGCCTTGTTTTTTGT
>JBGTCP010000544.1:0-5544 GCA_041748815.1 Chthoniobacterales bacterium | reverse complement strand
CCGTGACCGGAAGGAAAAGGAACCTTGAAGTCCAACAAAGCATCAAGCACACTCAGTGCGAGATGAACTTTACTCCCCCTGATACATTACTGCTGCTCACCAATCAGGAACTCTGGCCGGCGCTAATCTGCACCAGCCACTTCAAGCCTCGGGAAGTTGTGCTGCTTCATGGCGACACATCTGCTGCCTTGAAAGAACCCTCGGAGCGTCTGCGCGACCTCCTGGTCGAGACCCAGCTAGTTTCAAGCTGTCGCCTTCACGAACTTGACGATGATGAAATGCCGCTGATCCTCCAGCAGTTGGATCGATTGGATTTGCCGGAGGGATCGGAGATTGCAGTCGGATTCAATGGGGCGACAAAGCTGATGGCAGTCGCCTGTTTTCAATGGGCAATGAAGAAGGGTTATCAGGCGCTCTATCTCGAAACGGACAACGAGATTCAACGCTTTAAGCAAGGCAGCGATGCCATCGAGTGCGCTCGTGAGAACGCTGATGTTTCAGGGCTTCAGCACCTGAATCCTTTCACGCTTATCAAAAGCCAATTGAGACGTTCGGAGATGCGAACGCCGCCGAGCCTGCTTACCCTCACTGACGACGGCAAAAGCATGCCGATAAGGGAGGCTCTCGACACGTTCGAGCGGAATATCGCAACTGGAGCCAACGACGCCAATCCGCTAATCTGCCGAGATAGTAGGCCGTGGAATCCTGTGCGGGCGGAGTTCGAAGCGGCCGGGGAGCGCTATGAACTCATTGTCGCCCTGGCGCTGTTGAAGTTGGGAGTCGAGCAAATCGCGCACAGCGTCCAGTTGAGCATACGTGGATCTGAACAGTCAAGGCACAGGCATGCCGAGATCGATCTCGCATTTATCTGGAAAGGGCGGCTCTGGACGGTGGAATGCAAGGATCACGAGCGTGCGGAGAAAAAGGGGCGCCGGATCTGGGAGTCGCTCCGGGAAAACGTGCGTCTAAATCAGCTCGCTCTTAATGAGCAGGAATTCATCGACGAAATGGGAGCGGTGTTGCATCGCCAGCATAAGAAAGTGCTGAAGGAGCGCCTCTTTACAGCTGAGGAGTGCGGGGGCGGCTTGGCCCAGCTCATTTTCGCCGTTCGAGAGAATCCCCACGAAGATGTTCTCGATTTCGTGAAGATGAACCAGATCCATATCGCCAGAAAAGCCTCCTTAATTGACGATCTGGCGCACGCTCTCGATGTGAAGCTCGAACGTAGACCTCAGACATGGCTCGACAAGTTGATGGCGGCAGAGTGAAGAGGCAGGTTACTATTCTTCCCTCGACACTCTTTTCGACAAGGCATTTCAGCAAATGACCAAGCCAACCTAAGGACCTTGGTTACTTACCGCAGGGCCATGGCAATGAGAAGTGCGATGAAGAGCAAGAGTGCGCTGCCAAAAATGGCAGCGGCGATATTTCCTTTTTGAATCTCTTCTTCGAGATCGATTTTCTTCAGCAGCAGGTGATCGATCCATTTAAGGACCAGGATGGCGATGGCAATTGACACCACCGCATATACCAAGCGTACGAGCAATATGAGCGCAGTCGCACCTGCGAAGTCCCAGTCAAGTGCTGTAGCGAGAGTTGGAATAATCATTGGCGGGTCGAGGGTATACTGTACCATTTGGCAGGGTCACGATAATTTGTGATTCGTTCCGGGAAGTCGACGGTGCCGGTACATGATTTGGCGTCAAACATCGCGTATGGAAAGTAATCGGTCATAATCTCCGCACGCGGAGGAGTCTTGAGCAGGCTGAATCGTGAGGGCCCGGTTGTCTCAAGAATATAATCGACTCCGTCCTCCCTCAGAACACACCAGGCGTGGCCTGCTGTGCCTGAAAAGCCGGAGGCTGTTTTCCCCGCCCCGACGAATGCGTCCAGACCGGCACTGTGAAACCAATCTGCGAGTGCGGTGGCACTGTCCCGGCAGACCCCTTTCATTGTGCGGGTGGTGTACGGAGTGCTCTGCCAAGTGGGGTCGCTCCCGGTCACCTTTTTGTGATCGTAGGTAAATCGATCCACAAAATGCGCCCAAATAAATCCTGCGGTGCCCCTAACCGGTGGTTTTGTCTTTTCATAATACTCGGGCATGGTGCGCCATATACCCTCCTCATCAATCTGCATCCAAAAGGCGAACCGGCTGCAGCCGCCGCATTTAATAAGCCCCATGTGTTCGGGATCGTAGGCGAGCTGAAGCAGGGAGGCACAGTGCGGGCAGGAGAACTGGAACGAATCACCCTTCTTGCGAAGGTAGTTCCGGTCCACAAGCCTTTTCATACCGGCGGACATGGATTCTTTTCTGATTTCCGTGACCCGTGCGAGATTTTCCGGCGAAAGCGACCGCACGCCGGCAATGATCCAGAGAGCGGAAACACCGATGAGCACCACGCCTGTTACGCGGATTAAGCCCTCTCTGAGAACAAGAAGCAGACCTGCAAATAAAAGAACGAATTGCATGGTGCCAGGTGCCTGTGCTCAACCTTCATCGAAAAGGAGGATACTGCTTCCTTTCAGCTCTGCGAAAAAGTCCGCTGGAATGTCCCCAACTCCTTGAGTGTCACTAACAGGAACTGTCTCGACATAAAAGTATTCGAGTCCATTGGATGCGGTTTTTGAAAACATTCCATCCGCGTTGCCGGTCTGGTAAGCAAGAGCAACGTGGCCGCAGTCGCGGAGGCTGATGTAAAACAAGCCGACATCGTGGCCGAGCGCGTGCAGAAGTGCCGCAGCAAGGATAGCATGGTCCTCACAATCCCCGCGTTCGTCCCAGAGCAGTTCGACCGGGTAGTCGGCGTATTCCTCGACACCATGCGTCTCCTCATCGAGTGCGTAGGGAATTGACCGGACCAAAGCCACAACCGATGCCATTTCCTGCAAGGCACCGAACCGGTTTTCCTCACTGATGGTTCTCAGCCGGAATGCTACCCGCAGCACTGAAGAACAGAAGCCGTTTTCAACGTATGCTTCGAGGTCCCGGGTGCGCGGTCGGGCTGACGCAGCAAGCACATCGGTTTTAAGAATTTCAAAAGTCTCCTCTCCCGGTGGAGCTTCGGGTTCGTCCCATAAGAATGGGTTCCATGTTAAAGCGATTGTCTTGCTGTCACCTGCTCCCTCTTCGGGGATGGAGTCTTGTCCGAAGCGGGGAGGCGGCAGTGTGTCCTCCCACGGGACCGCCACGGGACGGATGGAGAGATCGATCAAGCCAAGGAAGACCGGAATGACCAGGCAGAGGGACTCAAGAGTTGGTGAGCCGTAGCGGAACTGGAGAAAGAATCCGGCGATGAGTACCAACGCGCTGATGATGCTCAGCCAGCGGAAGCCACGCAGTGACAGTGCATCCAAAACTGCCCGCAGCCAGGGTGCCTCCTCGGCATCGTCTTTGGAAATCAACTTGTGGATGCGGGCGTACCAAATAAGTGCTCCCACCAGACCGAAATAGAGGACGGCGTG
Organism: Chthoniobacterales bacterium; assembly: GCA_041748815.1. Classification (GTDB taxonomy): domain Bacteria; phylum Verrucomicrobiota; class Verrucomicrobiia; order Chthoniobacterales; family CAKUMP01; genus JBGTCP01. Next base: position 2,082 of record JBGTCP010000544.1, on the reverse strand, counting down.
CAGCACAGCGAGGAGCAGAAAGTCTGTAGGCTGCATGTCGAGCCATCCGGCAACCAAATGACTCACGTAACGCAGCAGCCAGAATCCCGGGATAACAAAGACAAGCAGCACATAGCCCAGCCCCGCAAGCAGGAAGGTCGGAAATCGTGTCATCATGCCGCAGTTTCCTTCCTTTGTTCAGTTTGTTCGTTGTCGAGGAGTGGGTAGACGGTGAGAACGGAGAGACAGGGGAGGCGGATCCCCCGCAGCTCGACGCGGTCGGCTTGAAGCCGCCAGCGGGACCACGAGGCTGGCAGGCTGGACATTTCACGTCCGCTGCTTGCCGCATCACGATGGAATGGATGGCGTGAGGAATCAACAGCCCGCTTGAAGCAGTCCACCCGTTGGCCTGTGTCCAATCCTGCGGAGTCGGCAAGGTGATCGAAGGAAATCTGGAGGAGGAGGTGCCTGGCACTTTCGTCCGCCGCCCGCTCGCAAGCTGCAAACCAATTGTCCGGGAGCGTCAGCGCAGCAATCCGGTCGCTGGAGGCAGCATCAGCCAGCGCTCCAAGTGACTCGCGAAATGAATCGCGGAAGACTTTCAGGGCTTTATCAAAAAATGGCTGGGTAGCCCTGTCCACCGCGAGGTCGGTCAGGATACCTGCTTCCCGGTTATCCTGCTGCGCTGGTTCGGCTGGAAGCCTCTCAGGCTTTGCTCTCCAGTCCGCTACCAGAGTGTCAAGCCTGTGGGAATCGACGCCTACTTTTTCGCGAAGGTTGCGTCCGACCTTTTGCAGCGAAGCGACTGTCAACTTGCAGGCCGAAAGGATCAGGCGGGTGAGCATGAATTTTTCTGCCAGGTGGACCAGTCGGCTGATACGGAAGGCGGAGAAAATCCAAAGCGCGAGGAGGCTCACTAGAAGGAGGCCGCTCACGATGTCCAGCGCGGCAGTGTATCGAGGATCGGGCGGCAGGATCTCCGGTATGGGGGTTCGGGTGGCCCATGCGACGAAGTTCTGTCCGTAACCCAGCCAAAGGAGCGCGACTGTAAGCAATGCCCAGCGGACAGCACCCCCGACGAGGTTCGGGAATTTCTCGACCCCGCGCCGGGCCTTGGCCACAAGACGGTGGGGTGGCTTGTGGGGCGGAGTATGCAGGGAGGATTCCGCAAGCGCATCCAACCAGGTCGAGCATTCCGCGAGGGAAATTTTCCACTGAGCAAACAATCCTTCCTCCTCATCCGGAATGTTCCGAAGCGGCTGGATTTGTGTTTCAGCCCACTGAGGAAACCGGTCGGCCCTCAATCCGACGAAACGTCGGATCTGCGGTAGCGCTCCCAGTTGGAGGATGGCCAGGTGCCGACTGGCGGCAGTCACGAATCTTGCCAGCATGTTGCGTGCATTGCGTAAGGAACGCCGGGGCAGATTTGGCATTTTACGATGGTAACCAATGCTTAGAATATTCTGCCCAATAACGATCTCATTGCGACGGGGCCGCGTTTCTCCGTCCATCATTACAAACTCCGGGGTCGGGAGGTGAAATGCTACCAGATCCCGCGCAGTTGGGAGTTTGGCAGGTTCGGCTTTTGAATGGGGGGAGAGCCAGTCGGCAGAGGCCTTTGCTGCGATCCTGCGCGCATATCGTCTTGCATGGTAATCGAGGTCGATTCCGCTTGTTCCGCAACCAAGCGTGTATCGGCGAGGCAGGACGCCGGAACCGCCTGCAGGCAGGCCGAGGGCGTCCTCGAAGCGGCTGTCGTTGCGTTCGGAGTAGGTTCGCCATGCGATGAAGAGCCAGCAGCCCGCAGCCTGGCCCAGAGATTCCATGGTGAACCGGTGGGAGTTTGTTTCCCGCTCCATGAGGATTTCGACACTTCCAGACGGCGTATCGCCTTTCAATGGGGAGCCACAACAGGAGGCCAACGGGATCGTAATCACCGGTGCAACTTGCTACCAAGTTGATGCCGAGAACCAGATAGGAATTGACTTCCGGGTAATGCGGATCATCTCTAAACGACTCAAATCCGCTGGTCTCAACGGGGAAGCGCTCATGCTTGAGCTTTGACAGCGGAAGCAATTCAACCGCTCCAGCTTCGCAGGGCTG
>JBGTCP010000543.1:0-2258 GCA_041748815.1 Chthoniobacterales bacterium | reverse complement strand
AGCGACAGTTTTAATGCAGCCATTGCAGAGCGCATTCACGATGCTGTCGAGGGAGCAGAGGGCCAATCCTCTCACTTGATTCGGATCCGGGAGCTGGACTTTGACCCGGATTACGTGCCCGGCGGCGATGTGGAACCCTGCTTGCAGGAGGCGCAGGAGTTGCTCTCGGAGGCCGATTGTGTCGTTCTCGTGCATCCAGTCTGGTGGGGCACAGTGCCCACCGTGATGAAAGGATTTCTGGATCGGATTTTGACTCCCGGGTTTGCTTTTGAGGAGTTGCCGGGAGGCGGCTTCCGGGGTTTGCTCCATGGCAAGTCGGCGCTGGTCGTGAATACAATGGATACTCCTCCATGGGTTTTCCGGTGGATACTGCGAGCGCCTGGCACGCGGATGATGCGGCTTGCGGTTTTGAATTTTTGTGGGATTCAGCAGGTGGACTCGATGGTTTTTGGTCCGGTAAAAAGCTCGACGCTTGAGCAAAGAAATGGATGGCTGGAGCGGGTGGGAAACGTGGGCGGAGGCTTGCGGAAGAGGTTCCGTGACGGATGGAAGCCGAAACTGAATGCGTGGATCCATGTTCTGCGTCCGCATTTTTATGTGGTGCCGCTTTTTTCGGTGTACGTAGGCGCATTGCTCGCAGCTGTAGCAATGGGGACCGGGATGCATGTGCCCATGGTCGTTGCGGCAATAGCGGCAGCATTCCTTATGGAATTCATTGCGGTGCTCACCAATGAGCTGAACGATCAGGAGACGGATGCTTTGAATGAATCCAGCAGTCCATTCAACGGAGGTTCGCGGATGCTCGTCGAGCATCGTTTGACCGAGACAGAAATAAAGACAGGTCGTGTGGGGGTTTTTGGACTGTTGCTTTTAGTAACGGCGTTGTTCTGGCTGATCGACACCGAAGTGGCTTTGGTCATGACAGGTCTTGTTTTATTGGGCACGGGATTGGCGCACTTATACACAGGTCGCCCGTTGAAGCTGGTTTACCGTAGCCTTGGTGAGCCCGTGGTTGCATTTACGAACGGGATTTTTGTGGTGGGCCTTGGAATGGCTTCGCAGGGTGGGGGATTTCTGTGGCAGACATTCCTGGCGGTTGGGGTGCCGCTTTCACTTGCGATCATGGCGGCCATCACGCTTGCCGGTCTGCCGGATGCGGAGGCGGACGCAGCGGCAGGAAAAAAAACATGGGCAGTGCGGTTTGACAGGCCGGCAGCAGTCGGGATCGCGATGATTTTGGCCCCGGCCTCTGCGGTGCTCTTTGCAATTTTTGCTCCCGCTGCGTGGGTGTGGAAAGCCATCGCGCTGGTTCATGCCATCATTCTGGCATGGAGGCTTGCACGCTATCAACAAGCAGCCTGTCCGGCCGGGAGGATCGACGGCTTGCTCGTGTTAGCGCTTTCGCTGCTCGTCTGGTTTGTGCTGGGGCCGTTCCTCACTTTCGGTCCCACTCCACATCATTAACCTTACTCATCCACATGCTAAAAAATAAAATCATCGTCATTCCCAGCACCGAAGAACAAGCACTGCCCTGTTTCCATATTCAGGCAGACCTGAAAGCGCCTTTCCGTAAATATCTTGCTGCGTCCGGCGTGCAGGAAACACGCGATCCCATTTGCCTGGGACCCGTCGGCCCGGGCGGTGAGGAGCTTGTGGAGATTGAAGTCAAGGACACTTCCGAGGCACACATGGAATTGATCGCCGGGGCATTTCTCGCAGAACAAAAGTAACGCGGGCGGTCTCAAATTGAGGGCTCGCTGGTTGGTGATTATGGCAGCGCCGGATTGCGCATAAACTTTCCATAAATTTGCAGAATTAGCCAACCGTGTAGAATCGAAAATGCGATCTCTGAATAATGAGCATTTCCACCCCCTCCGCCCTTGCCACTTGGACCGAACTAAAAATTTCAATCTCTGAAATGAACTCGATGTCGAGATGCCATGAGGTCCAAAATTTGTTATGCAGCATCCCCGGCGTGCATGCCGTGGGGGTGATGGGCTGTGACGTACTCGTTGCCTACAACGCAATGATCCTCTCGTCGGAAGAAATTCTTAAAACGCTTTGCAAGGCGGGATATTCGACGGAAGTGGAATTCGATCCGGCGGAAGAAATCGCTTGTTAGGGCGGGTTTGCGGGGGGGGCGGGAACAACCAACCCTCACCGGAGAATGCCTTTATGTAGCTGCGATCCCGCAGGTGCGGGACAGCTACGTTTCAGCCGTGTGCCAAGCCCGCTTTCGAAACCTACTTCTTTTTGCC
>JBGTCP010000542.1:0-9586 GCA_041748815.1 Chthoniobacterales bacterium | reverse complement strand
AAAGTCGCCCTTTGTATCCGCCGGAACCTTCCCCTGCGATGTGAAAAACGGAGTGAAGGCTTCCGTCCGCGGCTTCCGTCACCATCACCGCGTAGTAGATTTTTCCGGGAATGGGAAATGCGACAATCGGTTCGCTCCAAGTCAGGCCACCGTCTTTCGAACGGATCACAGAAATCGAGTCGCTGGACGGCTTTGTGGCAAAATAGATTTCGAGTGTGCCGTCGCGGCGAGTGACGACAGAGCACTCGTTGGTGGGCCCTGGATGAACAATCGCCGGCGCATCGATCTCGTGCAACACGGTGGGTGCGATTCTTCGCTGCATTCCAAACGGGTTGTCGAAGGGTTCTTTCGCCTCCTTGGAGAAAGAACCCCTTGCAGACACGGTCGTCAATCGCACAACCCCTTCCATAGGATCAACCCCCAGCAAAGCAAGGGTCCCGGGTTCGCAGGGCCCCGAGTAAATTTCCCGGCCGTTTATTTGGATTAAGACTTTTTCTCCGGTTCTTTCCACGGTGAGAGAAATCTGTTGCCCGGCAGGAACAACCGGTCCGGTTGTTTCGATCGGACGGTCGGCAGCATGGAAAAAACGTCCCTCAAGGACCATCCCGCTTTCGCCACTCACTAGGATCATCCTGCCATCATAGCCAAACGTGACAGAGCTCTTTTTCCCTCCCGACGGCAACGACATTTCCAGGTCCACGCGGAAGTCTCCAGCGGCTGGAGGGGGGACCATTGTCACCTGATGTCCACGACCTCTTCCAAGCAGGTATCCATCTTCGTTAGGAATCCATTCCCTTCCGGTGAAGTGAACTTTTTGATCGGTGAGATTCTCGACGTTTGCCACGTAGGTAATTTCCTCCGGATCATTTGCCGCCGTTGGCTCCGCAGAGAGCGAAAACCTCGCGATGCTAATCACTATCAGGGAAATAATTATCAATGGTTTCATAAGATATCGGCTCTCAGTTTATAAATTCCTACGGTCCCCCTGCCGCCGCCGAGGTGACTTTTCCTTCCAAATATCCGTATCGAATGAAGGATCGTTCAATCCATACGGATCCCTGTGTGCTTGGCGAAAAAAGATCCTGGTCGCCATCTCCGTTCAGGTCTCCGACCAGGATTCGAGGCTGTGGGATTGGCGGTAAGCCGGGATCGATTCCCTCTTCGAATTGATGCTCCGGCGTGGAATTTTTCCGGTTGATGAAAACCCGCACGCGCCCGCCGGCTGAACCGGCAATCACATCCGGACTCCCGTCATCGTTCCAGTCGATTGCCTCCACGCTGAGGCGCGTTCCGAGATTTCCGAGCGTCTGGGCCTCACGGAACACCGGCTGGCTGTTTGTCCCGACATTGGCAAACAACCGCACAATGCCGAACGTATCCCCAACAACCAGATCCGTCTTCCCGTTGCCGGTGAAATCACTGGCAGTAAAAACAGTGCGGGCTCCCTGTAGCGCCCGGAAGTCGCTGGCGGGATCCGCATTTTTTGGACCCACCTTGATGGGGTCTCCATTTTCCAGCTTCAGCGTGGATCCGGTGAGATCGTAGCTTCCGCCGTCGTCGCGCTCATGGAGCCAGACTTGTCCGTGCCAGTCACCAAAGAGGATATCGAGATCACCGTCCTGATCGAAATCAAAAAAGCGGGGATGAAACCAGTCATCACCGATTCCGGAAGGATGGGCAATCATTTGCCCCCTCGGAAGTGCGCTCACAGGCCGGGCGAAGTCAAAAGGGTCTGGCGCACCGGAGTTCAATTGGATCGTGTAGTTCGAAATGGCATCAACTTGGCCGTTCCCGTTCCAATCAATCCATTGCGTCACGTTAATCGGGCTATTTCCCCAAGCTGGCCGGAGATAGTTCGAATTGATGGAGAACTGTGGCGCTGTCCGGCTTCCGATGTTTGGAAAAATGAAGATATTCGCACCGCTGCTAACCACAAGATCGAGCAAGCCGTCCCCGTTCATGTCCGCAGCGCGCGGGGTATAGAGCGATCCGCGCGGAGGCGGTGCCGAACCGGGAAATGACTTCTCTTTGAATGTGGGGTTGCCGACAGTCCCCACATTTTTAAAATACCGGATCGGAGCCTTCCGGGCCTGAGACTCTTCAGTCATGGGCAGATTGCCAGTCAGGAGATCCGGAAGCCCGTCGCCATCAAGGTCCGCAAATTCGGGTGAAGCGCCCCAGTCTCCAACATTCAGAGGTTTTCCGTCCACTGACAGCGGTCCAAGCGAGCGTAGGGAAGGAGTTCCATCATCCAGTTTCCCGGTGTTTTCAAAAACGAAAATCCGGCCCGTGAGATACCCTCCAAGCAGGAGGTCTGGATCGCCGTCACCGTTCCAATCGACGACGGAGGGCACCGGATAGTAGTCACGAATGAAGGCCCCGGCGGGTCGTCCGGTCACAGGCTCAATAGGAAGTTCAAGCGGTTTCCCTTCAAGTTGCACGAGGCCTTGATAGGAGAAGCGTGGATCGTCGACATCCCCGGTATTTTTGAAAAAAAGAAGCCGGTTCCAGTGTGTGCCGACAAGCAGATCTTTGAACCCGTCGCCATCCCAATCGACTACCACCGGTGCAGCGCTGTGACCGACATCGATAGCCTGGTATTTCTCGTTCTTAATGAATTGGGCCCGGTTGAAAACCGGTTTGGCGTTGGTCCCTTCGTTGAGCATCACAATGAGTCGTCCGGAACTCTCTCCGTAGACCACGTCGTTCAAGCCGTTTCCGTTCCAGTCGGTCACTGCAACACGCGTGTGCGAGGAACCGGTGGAATTTGGAGGGGCAGACGAAAACCGCGCGGTCCCGTCGCCGATCCATGAGCGGGGAGGAGGCGTGCGGGCGGATTCGGGAGGCCGGACAACGACCGACAGCCGATAGGTGGCCGTCTCTTCGGATGTATTGCCCCGGGTGGCCTGCCAGACGAGAAATCCTTGATCGCTATCTTCCGAGACATTGAAAAACAGACCGGCGCCTGAGACAGATGTCTCCGTGAGATGCCCCTTTGTCTCATGAACGGCACGTTCCACGGATGGAAAATCCCCGGATAAATTCGGCGGATCCCAGCGGAAAGGAAGATCGGTTGTGGATCCCTCCGAGGGTGCCTCCCGAATGATCCGCAGGGTGCCGAGATCGGGTTTACCGGTCAACCCGGCATCCTGGATGAGTTGTGGGAAATCGAGCCATACCCGCGCCGGACACTCATCGCCGGCCGGTCGATCACGGGTTCCCTCCGATACCTCGATGTCCACGTGCAAGGCGGCTTCTGATGCAGGAGAAACGGCATTCACAGAGTTCGCGCGCAGATCAAACGCGGCAAGGCAACAAACAGCCAGGAAGGCTGTCTTCATGGGGCTTTGCTCTCAGAAATCGATAATCTCCAAACTTCCGGCGAACGCACCCCGGCGCTGCGCTCCCCGCTCGGCAGAACCCAGGCACCCTTCCACCAGGCCGTGGACACGCAAACGCGGCCAACTGGAGCGTCTCCAGCTTTAATCCACCTGTTTTCCAGGACCGAATATGCAATGATATGTTGTGGAGCTTGGACAAATTCCTGCGGAGGTCGCGCCGCCTGCGTGCCATCAACCCCACCGATTAGAAAAATGAAGCTGGCTTCGGTCGGGGCCGGTGACGCTGCGGCCAAAGCGGGATGCGGGAGATCGGCAAGCTTTTCCCACCCTGTGTCAGGAGCATACCGGTAGGCATCGGATAAAAGTTTCATCTCAGCTCCTCCACCGGATTTTGGAACGAAACTGCCACCGCTGAAGAGATAAAAATAACGTCCGTCAGAAGCCGCAACTGCCTGCGAACGCCCTGGTCCCGGCCACGAGGGAAGTGGCTTCCAGCCTGCTTCAGGATCTTCGGCATCCAGCGCATAAAACGTGGAAAGTGCTTCAGTCGAATCCGGGGACTCGAGGCCTCCTGCCAGATAAACAGTGGACCCCACCAATGCAGAAGCTCCCATGGCGACCGGGTTTGGAAGATTTGGAAGATCGGTCATTTCGAGGCGGTCTTCAACCAGCCGAAGGTGAAATGCATCCTGGAGGTGGCCTTCCGCATTGCTGCCTCCGGCGCAAATTATCCCGCCCTTGACCGGAATCGATAGTCCGTAGGCACGCGGCGAGGGAAAGTGTCCGACCTCCCGCCAGTGCCGGTCTTCCGGTCCGAGCGCATAGACAGTGTCATGCCAAATCTTCTTTCCGCCCTCCCAGAGCTGACGCTCGGGAAAGTTGGCCCCTCCTCCAACTAAAAGGACATCGCCGGAGGTTCCGACAAAAGGGGATGCAAAGCCGCAGGGATCAGGAAGCGGTGGCAATTGTCGCCAGCCCAAGTCAGAAAGGTCACCCGCCGCCGAGACGCTTCCTGTCACGCACATTGCGGCCAGCAGAGCACCACCAACCAGCTGGCTGTGAGTTGCTTCGTTCATGTCCATTCCAGGAACGCCCGCCAGTTCTGGTCGCTAACCCAGGAAGCCGGCTAAGGAACCGTTCGCTTTAATTTGCGGTTGTAGCTGGACGGCGACGCCGGAAAACTGTGGTAGCCATGAAGGTGATGGCCAGTAATGCCATGCTCGAGGGCTCCGGGATCACGTAATTCAAGAGCACATCGTTGCCGGATGTGCTGAAGTTAAATGACCCACCCGTAACAGAGAAGTTTTGATCCTGAGAATCCAGACTGATGTTCATGGGACCGAAAATACCAAGGACGGTGTCACGCGAGGAAGCTCCGGTGAAGAGCGTCCAGCTCTGGTTGCTGTCCCAGAATTCGTCGTTCCAGTTAACGGAACCCGAAGAGAACACGAGGTCAGCAATCACACCGCTCTGGATGGTGAGTCCTCCCGAAGTGAACTGGGTCTGGTCGAAGTTGGTGCCTGGAAGAGCGGCGCTGTTGGCCACCAGTTCCCATTGGAAAGTGGATCCCGTGTTCAGCGCCAGATTGCCTGCTTGAGTGGCAATGCCGGGGCTGTTGCCCGGAGCATAGGTGGAACCGTCCAGAGCGGTGAGGCTGCCGGTGAAGGTGCCGCCGTTTTGAAGGGTTTGACCGCTCTTCAAGGTGAAGCCACCTGTAACTGCACTCGCATCCATGGTCGCTCCCGCCTGCACTTGGATCACCGGGGTGTCATTGATCGTCGCAGAAGCTGCGAGCAGCAATGTTCCACCGGTCACCGTTGTGTTTCCCGAGTAGCTGTTCGCTGCATTGAGCGTCAGAACCCCAGAGCCCGACTTGGTCAGGCCGCCATTCCCACTCAATACATTATTAATGAGGGAGGAACCGTTTCCAGTAATCGTCAGAAGATGCCCACCATTGTCAACATTCCCATTAATGCTCCCCAAGGTTAGGGACGTCACGGAGCTGGCACTATTCAGCACGTCGAATGTTGCGGCTCCCGTCAAGGTTGTTTCACCGGTAATAACGAATCCGGCGGTTCCAGAAGTGACATTCGAGCCGCCTTGAATGGTTAGAGTATGCGCTCCAATATTCATGGTGGTCAGCCCATGGCTCAGGCCTTCGCCAGCAGAGGATCTATCGCTCGTGATCGTCGCATCTCCGCCGACCGTTGCTACAACCGCCTGGGTCCGGCTGGCGGCAGTAGCCATCAGCAATTCCCCGCCGTTCAAGGCAAAAGAGCCCCCACTGGGCCCCAGAAGGTTATTACTACCTGCATTGATGCGGATTACTCCACTATTCAAGGTTAACCCGCCAGTGTAGGTGCCTCCAGCTCCAAGTTGCCAGGTGCCGGCTCCTTCTTTCACCACCGCCACTTTTCCGCCAGCCACACCGTCGGAGATGGATCCAACGGCGTTAAAGCCCGTGTTTGAGCCATTGAGCGTGAGGGTGGTGGTATTGCCTGCGGTGGAGACACCTGTGACGGCGCCGGTGATACTCAGAAGACTGTCTGCCGAGGTGGCTCCGGCGGTGAAGGCAGCACTCCCACTATTGCCTTGAATCGCCATCGCTGCGAGAATTGTATCGGTGTGGTTGCCATTATTCGTTAGTGTCTGAATAACCCCCCCGTTGCTCAGCAGAAGGTTTCCAGTGCGGAGCGAGTAGCCTCCCGCATCGGTGTTTCCGAAACTGATCCCGCCGATGTTGCGATTAGTGTCCACTGTGACAATCCGCGTAGTATTGAGTCCGAAACTGAATGTCGCAATGTCAGGATTTGTGTTTGTAGCTGTCGAGCCTGGAATTCCTGAAAGCCAGTTACCGCTCTCCGTCCAGTTTCCAGCAGCATTGACATTCCAGAAGCCGTCGGCTGCTTTCAGAGTTGGAGTCGCGGCAATTGCCATCGCTGCAATGCAGGTGGCTATTTGTGGGTAAAATTGGGTGCGTTTCATAATAGGTAGGCGTTGTGTGTTTGGATGTCTGGCTTTTCGATGGGATGAAAAATGTTTTAGGCGACTTCGCCACTGATTGTTCCAAGTCTAAGTTCCTTGGTCCTAAGGATATGTCTGCGCATCACGACCTCCGCTTGGGCGGGGTTGCGACTGGCTATAGCCTCGACAATCTCGGAATGGGTTGGCACGGGGCGATCATAGAGCGGTCGTAACACCATGTCTTTCTCGGCCAGCGTGTAGGATTGTTCGATGAGGCGTTGCTGAGCGAGTGTAGAGGCCAGCCGGGAATTTCCACTGAGCTTGGCAATGGCAAAATGGAATGCGCGATCCAATGGCGCTGCTTGTTCGAAAGCACTAGTATCCCCGTTAAACAGTCGTTGTGTGAATTGATCGACTTTCGCCGCCTGGGTCATGAGGTTTTCGATATCCGGGTCGAGCGCACGGGATGTGGCCAGACGGACGCACAATGCCTCAAGTGCTGCGCGAACGTCCATGACCTCACAAAATTGTTGGGGACCCATGGAGTTTAAAAATGTTCCCGCCCGCGGCACGCGTCTCGCCAGTCCAATCATCTCCAAATGGTCGAGAGACGAGCGTACAGTGGAGCGGGAGGCGGCCAAGCGCCGCGTCAGGCTGCCTTCGCCTATGCGGCGGTTGATGTCCAATTCACCCACCTGCGACAACCCAAGAATGCGAGATGCGCAGTCAAGAACCGGATGCAAAGCGGGCACTCCATTTCCGCGCAATTCTGAATGCAGTTTTAACATAGTGAGTTTCATTTAGATCAAACTGCCCGCACAGTCAATATTATTTTGCCAATTTATTTTACGGACGGGGTGCAGTGGGGCTGATCAGGTAAGCCAATCCGTCTAACTGAGCAGTGGGCAAAGTTAGGATAGATTAGGCGGGTCTGTGAGATTCGGAACGGCATATTCTGAAATCAGTTATTACATTCTGATTTTTAATTTGACATTTCTTTGGTTCACAACAAAAATGTCCTCATGACTCACTCTTACTCACTAAGAACGCTCATGCTCGCTCTTGCGGCGTTGTGGGGCGGAACCCAATGGCTGCCGTCGAAGAGCTTGGAGAATCTGGCGTTCGCTGTCGATTTCGGCCAACTCCCCGAGGAAAACCTTCCCGCATGGAAGCGTGGGGGAAAGGGAGAGGTTCTTCTGCAGGAGGGCAAACTTTACTTAAAATCCAGCATGGAAGACGGGATTGCCTACCATCTTGCTGGCCAAACAGGCAGTGCAATTTGGGACGGAACCAAGCCTTCAACCATTCGCTTCCGAGTTCGCGTTGTGGCATTGGAGACAGCGGATACGGCAGGGCATGTTGCGGTTCGTGCTGAGAATCGCTACTTTTTGATTCCTATCCAGAATGAAGATGAAGCAACCTACCAATTTCTTTTCGAAGAGGACGGAAACGGGCGGCTTTTCATCGATGGCCAGGAGCAAGTGGAAATTAAGGCGCATCCGATGCCCGAGAAAAAGCTGACAAATTGTTTGATGTTTGGAGATCTCGGAGGATCCACAGGTGGTGAGACCGAATGGAGTATGTTCGAGTGGACCAACGAAGGGGCATTCGAGCCGTGAAATGGATTGCCCTGGCATTACTGCTCTCGATTGTTGCTGGAGAATCCGCTTTAGGCCAGCCCGACTTGCAGTCCCGCAGGCCGAACTTCGGAGTCATACTCAACGACGATGGCGATCTATCGTTCGTAAGTCCCGAGCCGGCAATTTCGGAGCAGATCCTGCGCTTGAACATTGACGGCGATGCGGCTCTCGGGATCGGCACGTTGGTTTACTGCGTGGGTTCAGGCAGCGATGTTCTCAATTATCCGAGCACGGCAGGCAGCCCGGTAGGCTGGAGAACCACCGTTACGGAAAAGGAGAGCACGACGTGGACATACCGAACGGAGAATGCCCGCAATGCCATCGCTTCGGGACTCGATGCCGTGCGAATTGCCGGGGAACAGGCCAAAAGCAATGGTCTTCGCTTTCTTCCTAGCCTGCGCATGAACGACAGCCATTTTATGAAGCAGCCGTTCGATTATCCGCTGACCGGCGAATTCTGGATGAAAAACTACGCCAGCCTGCGCATCAAGGACAGTCCGATCAGCTTTAACTCCGATTACGCAAATCTTCTCGACTACACACACGAAGAGGTGCGCAATCACCGACTGGCGGTAATTAACGAGATAATTGATCGCAACAAAGACATCATCGACGGATTCGAACTCGATTTCAACCGGGTGCAGGTCTTTTTTCCAAAGGGAAAAGCAGAGGAAGGGGCCCCGCTGATGACGGATCTCGTTCGCCAGGTCCGCCAGCGACTGGACCAAGTCAGCGCCGAGCAGCAACGACCAATGTCGCTCTTCGTGCGTATCCCTCCTTCGCCGGAATCTTGCCAATGGGCGGGGCTTGACGTGAAAAAATGGATGCAGGAAGGCTTGATCGATTTGATTTCCCCGGCGCAGTTGATGACTCTCGCGCACGACATGCCAATCCGGGAGTTCATAGCCGATGCCCGTCAATACGGAGTTCTCGTGTATCCATCGCTGTACCCGAGAACCTCCTGGCGGACACCGCTGGATTTCTCGTCGCGCCCCAATCTCGGACTTGACAAAGCCGTGAACCGCGCCGCCAAGAAGGAAGAATTGCTGGCTGCTGCGGCGAACTACCGGGCCATGGGGGCAGACGGATTCTACCTCTTTAATTTTTACGGCACCGAGACGGGCGTGCGGCCACATCCGGATTGGATGTATGCCTTGGTGGCCTCCTTGAAGCGCAATGCTCCAGATGGATCGGCCAAGACATTCGCCGTCACCAAGACCTACTATTATGACAATGTCGTGCCCTCTTACGCCTACGTAAAGCAATTGCCTGCGGATGTCTCTGGATCGCGAACTTTCGCCATCGAAATCGGAGAGCTTCCCACCGATACACCGCTTCCACTCAAGGGCTCGGTGCTGCGCTTGGGCCTCAAGTCCGAGGGCGGGAATGCAACGGCGGAGGTCCAGCTTAATGGGACAGACCTTACGCTTTGGAAGGTATTCCAAACTGCCAAAGATCCCGAAAAAGCTTCACCAGCAGATGTCGCAAGCGAGACAGCCATTTTCCTGATCGAAGACCCGGAGATCCTTCGTCGCGGGGTTAACGAAGTCGCGGTTGTTGGTGACAAGTTGAACGTTACCGATCTTGAAATCGCCTTCGCTCACGAGAACCGTCTCAGCCGGTTGCTGATGACGCGGTCGC
>JBGTCP010000541.1:0-15486 GCA_041748815.1 Chthoniobacterales bacterium | reverse complement strand
CTGGCCTACCGTGAGCTGGGTCTTGACGCCCGGCCCGGCGTGGGTCCCGACGAGCCGCCTACGGTTTTTGAAATGCGCATGCCAGTGCGCGAGTCCTAATTTTCAAATCGCATTTGGCAGGTCATCGAATCCGGCCTAGGTTGATTCGATCAAACTCGAAATGCGGAAAAGGCAACGCAAAGCATTTACATTGCAAAGCGATTGTCCTATAACCCGGCCCTCTCCCATCATGAAAGAATACCCGCAACCGGATCTCCAGGAAATCCCACTGCATATGTTGATGCAGGCATTGGCAGATCCCTGCCGTCTCCAAATCCTCAACCAGCTCCTCCGGGCGCCGTTGGATTCGGAATTTGCATGCAACGAGTTTGAAATCGACCTCGCAAAAGCTACGATATCACATCATTTTCAAGTGTTGCGGGAAGCGGGCTTGATTCGCACCCGCATGGATGGAACCAAATGCCTTTCTTCCTTGCGTGCCACCGAGCTGGAGGCTCATTTCCCCGGCATTCTGCAGGTCCTCCAGTCGCAAATGCACAGCTGAGCTTCGCCGCAATGTTGGGCTTTACATTCCGGGTGAAAACCCATCTTCATGTGCTGGATGGAAACCAATCCCGATACCTCCGATCTTGTTTGCCCCGTCACGCATCAGAAAATCCGGCCTGCCACCCCGGAGGAGCTTGAGCTGGTGCGCAAAGCGTACTCCGCCGCAAATTCCTCCGAGCCGCTGAGCAGCGCGGTGGTCACCGTCGACTCCACTCGCGCATATCCTGTCGTCACCGGCATTCCCGTTCTCCTCGCGGATGCAGCCATCCTTCTTCCAGCACCTGCTCCGAGCGCAGACTCATGAAACCGATTGCAACGGAATTCACCAAATTTTCGCTCGATGCACTCGATCAGGAATGCTCGCTGGAAAAGGATGAATATAAAAACCGCCTCAAAGATGCTCAGCTCCGTCTTCTCAAAGCTCAACTTGCCCTGCGCGATATCAACCGCGCCGTGATCATCGTTTTCGAAGGCCCCGACGCCGCCGGCAAAGGCGGAGCCATCCGCCGCATCTCCGAGAAACTCGACCCACGCACCTGCCGGGTTTATTCCATCGTCAAACCCACGCCGGAGGAATATGCGCACCATTACATGCGCCGCTTCTGGCTCCGGCTCCCCTCCTACGGGCAAATTGGAATCTTCGATCGCTCATGGTATGGACGCGTTCTCGTCGAGCGGGTGGAATCCTTTGCCACCACCACGGAATGGAAACGCGCTTACGACGAAATCAACACTTTCGAAAAACTCCTCACCGACGACGGCAGCATCATCATTAAAATTTTCCTCCAGATCACTAAGGATGAACAATTGCGCCGCTTCAAAAAGCGACAAGAGGATCCTTACAAGCATTGGAAAATCAGCGACGAAGACTGGCGGAACCGTGAAAAGTGGCAGCAACACATTGAAAGCGCGGAAGATATGTTCCGCCGGACATCCACTCCCTACGCACCATGGAGCGTCATCCCCGGCAATTACAAATGGTTCGCGCGCGTGGAAACGCTGCGCATCCTCTGTGAGCGGCTGGAGAAAGAATTTAATCTCCAGTAAAATCGGCTGCGTTTATCGCACCTGCTCCCAAGCAGGCTTGCGCTCAAATACCCATCGAAAGTACTCCACCCGCGTGAGCTTCGATGCCGTCGCCTCGTCCAGCACAACTGTTGCGCGCTCATGCATTTGAAGGATGCAAGCACCATCGCTGTGATCGGGCCCTCCGCAGCCGTAGCGACTGCGGCCGCCTTCTTTCCCCCGAATGCCAGCATCAGAATCTCGCTGGACTCCATGATCGGTGCCAATCCCCATTGTCAGCACATGGATCGGCACGGCGCCGGGAACGTCGAAAAAATGCGCATCGTCGTTCCGAGTCCGCTCAGTGAGAGTCTTGATGCGCGTGCGCGATACCAGCGACGACGAGGGCTCGTTAAATCCAATGTATGACAGCCTGCGGTCCGGTCACCAATCGCAACGCCGCCCCAAAAGGCTCAAATCCAGAATCACAAGGCGGGGAATAGTTCATGAGAACTTTAAGCCCGGAACAAGCCCCCCGCCCGAGTGAAAAAATTAGTTCGCACCGGAGCCCGCTGAGATCGAGTCCACTGCACCTGAGGGAGGCGAAGCGGATGCCCGTCCGGTTTCAGCAGCATCCCGCTTGATGAAGCCCACATCCAATAACGAGCGCAAAAAGAAATCGTTATTTTGCGGACCGAAGATGCGCATCGACGACTCAATCCAACTCACAGCTTCAGGTTCGTTGTCCTGCTTAAATTCCCACGCTGCCTGTGCAAAATAGTAAGCAGGCGTGTTGCTCGGAAACTGAATCTTATCCCGCCAGATCTTCGCGTTCTCCGAATCGTCGTCCATGAGATACGTCATGAAAATTTTGTACTTCAGCAGTTCTTCCGTGGGAGCCTTTTCCAGCATCGACTCAAAGTGCTTGCGGCTTTCTGCATACTTTTTCTGGAGGAACAAAATCTCACCCAGATTGAAAAGCGGTGCAAAATACTCGGGCTCCTCAGCGAGTGCTTTTTCGAAAAATCCCTTCGCTGTGTCGAATTCTTTTTTCTCCGTAAATACCGCACCACGCAGATTCAGAGCAACCGGAGTGTCCAATCGAATCGAGTCCATCTGGTCCAATTTACTGAGAACCGCGTCGAAATTTTCCTGCTGAAACTCAACACCTGCCTCCTGCAAAAGCCGCATGTACTCCGGACTCAAAACCTCCTCCGCCGTCGCTGCAGTTTCCGGATCTGCGGTTGCCTCCGGCTCCGCGGCTCCGTCCTGCCCATGAGCAGACAAAGCCAAACCGCTGAAACACAAAATGATTAATCCGAGGGAACGCAAATTCATGACAGTAAAATGTCAGACCTCCCCGCAAAGCACAACTAGAAATGGTACGCATCTGCTAGCGCATTTTGTGGACAAAAGATTGGCTTGGTTCATAGGACCAAGTGAGTCATTGTGAACGAACTTTCCCGTATGATTACCCGCCATCGTCCTTCGAAAAAACGCGTTTTGATTTTGTCAACGGGCGCCGGCACGGGGCATTTAAAGGCGGCGGAGGCTATTGAAAAGGCGTGTCTCGCCAATGAGGGGATTGGTGAGGTCGTGCATCAGGACGCACTGCAATATACCAACAAGCTCTTCCGGGACTTTTATTCGAAGCTCTATACGCAGCTGGTGCAGAACGCGCCGGATTTTCTGGGCTGGTGGTATAAGACCAGCGATGAACCCTGGCGCACGGATGGCATGCGCCTGGCATTTGACCGCCTGAACACGGGCCCTCTAGTGCGCTTGATGAAGGAATTTGAGCCGGATTTCACGATCTGCACGCACTTCATGCCTGCTGGAATCATGGCGCATTTGATCGAGCAAAAAAAGTTGCAGTCGCATTTGTCCATTGTGGTGACGGATTTTGATTTTCACGCAATGTGGTTGTCGCGAACCTTTCACCAATATTTCGTGGCGATTGAGGAAACGAAGGCGCATCTGGAGGCGTTGGGATTGCCGGGGGATCACATTACCGTCTCGGGGATTCCCATTGATGCCGCGTTCGGCGAGGAAGCGGACCGGCGGACATTGAAAGAGCAGCGGGGATTTGACCCGGACATCCCGGTGTTACTGGTTTCCGCGGGCGCTTTGAGTGTGAGTCCGATGGATTATCTCTTGGAGCATTTACTCAAAATGCGCAACCGTGTGCAGCTGGTGGTGATCTGCGGCAAGAACGAGGAGTTGCTCGAGGATGTCAAGGAGATTGCAAAGGATCGCAGCGGGATTGAGGTGCTGGGATATACCCGCGAGATGCCGGTTTTGATGAAGATGGCAGATCTCTTTATCGGGAAACCGGGAGGACTTACAACCTCGGAGGCCCTGGCCTGCGGGCTGCCGATGGTCGTGGTCTCTCCGATTCCCGGCCAGGAAGAACGTAACAGCGATCACCTCCTGGAGAATGGAGTGGCAATCAAGTGCAACACGTTCGTGACACTGGCATTCAAGGTGGACCGGTTGTTGGATCAGCCGGAACGACTGGCTTCGATGCGCCGGAACGCAAAAGCACTCGGTCGTCCCAACGCAGCGAAAATGATCGTGGAAACTCTGCTCAATGACCACCTTGCGCCAGTGGAGCTGGAGGAGGAAGAAATTGAGGCCATGAGCGATTTGTCCTCGGGCAAAGAATCCAAGGAAGCGAAAAAATCTGCGGACCGTAAAGCCTCCAAAACTGAGGCCTGACCAGAGCATGGGCGAGCCTGAAAAAAAGACAGACTTTTTCTGGGGAGTGGCAACCTCTGCGTATCAAGCAGAAGGCGGATACAATGGCAAAGGCGAGCCCCAGACGAACTGGGCGGCAGCGGAACGGGCGGAACAGGTGATGCCATTGGGGAGATCTGCGGATTTCTGGCATCGCTACGAAGAGGATTTTGAGAGGTGCCGCGAGATGGGCTTGAATGCATTTCGCATGGGCATTGAGTGGAGCCGTGTCCAGCCCACATTTGAGGCGACCGGTAATGAGGCTCCGGAGTTTGATGCGGGGGCTATTGAGCATTACGCGAAGATGATTGCCAGTTGTCGCCAACATGGTCTGGAACCGGTGGTGACGCTGCATCACTTCACGCACCCGGCATGGCTGGGCCCGGATCCCTGGATTGAAGGGACGGGAGTAGAAGCTTTTGAGCGCTTCGTGAAGTATGCCGTGCCGGAGGTTAACCGGCTCTTGGTCAACGTACACGACGTCGAGCCGATCCATTGGTATATCACCATCAATGAACCGAATATGCTGGCGCTTAATAGTTATCTGGGTCGCCAGTTTCCCGCAAAAAAAGCACCCGGCCTGCACAAGGTTTCGATGTGTTGCCAGAATTTGTTGCGCGCTCACGTCCGCGCTTACGACGCTATCCACACTCTTTATGAAACCGAAGGTTGGGCGCGGCCAATGGTGTCGTTGAACAACTACTGCAGCGATCTGTACTGGTCCGACAAATATTGGATCGATCTTCTCACGGCGCATGAGCGGAAGGTGCGCGCGGAGGACATTCGCAAGGAGATTCTGGGAGCGGCAGACCGTTTTGAGCGGGATTTCCGGGCTGCGAAAATTCCGCTGCGGAAAGATTTCCCGTATTACATAGGAGCGGCGGTGAAGCGCTTCAGCAACTGGCTGGGGCGGCGCATTTTTGATGAAGAAACAGTGCGGCCTATTCTGGAGGAAATTCAACGCTGCGGGCGTCCAAGTGTGATGGATTTCATCGGGCTGGATTATTACGATCCTTTTGCGGCGCACGCATTTCGACTGCCAGTCATTTGGGATCACGAATTCAAGAGCCGGTCCTTTCGTTCGTGGCTGATGAATTCGATCACAAGTAAATGGTGGGATTGGCGTGTGTTGCCGCGGGGACTGCAGTTTTTTGTGGAATTATGGAGTCGTGAATATGGAGGGCGGCCCATTTTGATAGCGGAGAACGGGATGGCGCTCCGCCGCAGGCCCGACCAGAGCTGGACAAAACGCCGGGATCAAATGACTCGATCCGAGTTTATCAAGCGGCATGTTGCGGAGGTGGAAATTTTGCGGGAGAGCGGCTACCCGTTGGTAGGGTATTTGCACTGGTCGTTGTTTGATAACTACGAGTGGGGTTCGTATACGCCGAGGTTCGGGCTGTTTTCAATTGATTTCAGTGCGGGCACTGATCGTCAGGAAGAAGATCACTTCGGCGATCGTCCTTCAGAGACCTACAAAAAACTGGTGGCAGCAGCCAGGGCACGGGAAGTGCGGGAAAGGGTCAAATGAGTGGATGCGAACACGGCAGCAATCACCAGTGCATTATCATGGAGGCGATCCCAGAAGCGGAAGCGACGTCAGTAACGGCAAGGGCCCCTGTGTAATTTAGACGTTACGAGAAAATATCAATATTTCTTGCCTGACCCCAAATCCCCCAAATCCCCACTTGCCAATACGATCTGGAACGAAACGGATTGGGAATGTTTGCTTCTACGGCGGGTTCCATTAATGTGACCCTTTCGCCACGCTCAATATGAACAACGACCAGATTTTAGAAGTCCTCAAGCAAGTCAACTATCCCGGATTCAACCGCAACATTGTTTCCTTCGGGATGGTGAAATCGACAGAGTTTGCGGACGGGTTTGTTTCGGTCGGGCTATCCGTGGCAACACGCGACCCGCAAGTGCCAGAGACACTCAAGCGTGATATCGAAGCTGCTTTCGCCGGACTGAACGGCGTGCGTGGTGTGAATGTGCGGATCGACATCACCAATCCGCTTGGTCCCCAAACACCCGTCACCGCACAAACTGCGATCGAAGGCGTCAAACATGTCATCGCTGTTGCCAGCGGCAAAGGCGGTGTAGGAAAATCAACCGTCGCCACCAATTTGGCCTGCGCGCTTTCCAAACAAGGACTGAAAGTCGGCCTCTGCGACTGCGATATCTATGGGCCCAGCATCAGCCTCATGTTCGGCACCGACGAGCGTCCGACCATGGCCAGCGAGGAGACGATCCGCCCGATCCATCGCCACGGACTGGCGCTCATGTCGATGGGATTTCTCATGGAAGATGGATCGGCAGCGGTGCTTCGAGGGCCAATGGTCACACGATACACGCAACAATTTTTGCGAAATGTGGATTGGGGCAACCTCGACGTGCTCGTGTTGGATTTGCCGCCAGGCACTGGGGATATCCAGCTTACGATTGTGCAGACAGTGGCTTTGACCGGTGCCGTGATTGTGACCACGCCACAAGAGGTTGCTCTCATCGATGCCCGCAAAGCGGTGACTATGTTTGAAAAGGTCAATGTTCCCGTGATTGGAATCATTGAGAATATGAGCTACTTTCTGTGTCCCTCCGATGGTGTGCGCTACGACATCTTCGGCAAAGGCGGCGGTGAGGCGGAGGCAAAGCGATTGCAAGTGCCCATGCTCGGCCAGATCCCCATCGACATTCCAACGCGCGAAGCCGGTGACGAAGGACTCCCCATCGTCCTGCGTGATCCCGGGAACTCCGTCGCAGAAGCATTCCTTGGTATTGCGGCTTCCATCAAGCCGGCATTGCGGTGACCTTGCCTTGGACTGCCTTGGACTGCGGCAGCCTGCTGCCGCTTTGCTCCACCGCAGCCTGCTGCGGATAACCGCCGCTTTGCTCCACCGCAGCCTGCTGCGGATAACTTATTCTTGTGTTTTCAGAGGAGAGCCAGCAGGCTGGCTAATGAAAAGCGGCAGCAGGCTGCCGCACTCCAAATGCTGCCTACAGAAACTGACTCAGCTAAAGGAACTCGCGACTGGCCACACGCGCCGCCGCATCGTCTCGAATCCGCAGGAGTTTATTTCCTCACAGCCCGCACTGCCGAAGCCCGGCACTTGCTGGCCGATGACTCCATGAAAGATTGGTTCCAAGAAACACTCTTCACTGTTGTTGAGCAATTTGGCTGGCAACTCGAAGCATGGGCTATTCTCTCCAATCACTACCACCTCATCGCGCACAGTCATCCAGACGGTGAAAGTGCTGAGTCACTCCGACGCCTGGTCCGAAAACTCCATAGCCTGACGACCAAGGAGTTGAACCGCCGCGAAGACCAGCCTGGTCGCACCCGTTTGTGGCAAAACTTCCGTGAGACCCACCTGACTCATCAGCGCAGTTACCTCGCGCGACTTCACTACGTCCACCAAAACGCGGTCCACCACAAACTGGTTTCCATTGGCTCCGATTGGAAATGGTGTAGCGCCCGCGCATTCAAAGAAGCGGTGACTCCCGCATGGCTCAAAACCATCACAAGCTTCAAATATGACGAAATCGCAAAAAACGACGGAGACTGTGAGTCCCTAATCTGTTAATTCCAAGATGTCGCTCATGGAACATCCCGCAATCACTATCATTGTTGCGCCTTTCGATGATCTAGCGCTTCGTGATCCAGATGCGATGCTGGCGCGCGGATTTGTGCAGGATTTGGCGGTGGAACTATCGCGGTTTCCGCAGATTGCCATCATTACTGCGGATTCCAAAGAGGACGCTATTTCCGTGGCGGTGACTCAGCCGAAAGAGGCGAAGTGCGGAGTGCTCACGGGAAGTTTCCGCCCATGGGACACTGGAATACGCATCCATGTCCGCCTTGAGGACGCGCAAAGTCGTCACCATCTTTGGGCCGGACGGTATGATGGGCCCATGGACAAAATTCATGACGAGATCACGGTGCGCATCGTCAACGCTCTCGCTGCCGGGGTGGATCAATCCCTCCTCATCCGGGCCCGCCGCCGGCCACCCAGAACACTCGAAGCTTATGAATGCTGGCTTCGCGGCATGGACTGTGTTCAACGCGGCACGGCGGAATCGGATGCGGAGGCATTGCAATTTTTTGAGCGGGCGCTGAAGTTAGACCCGCACTACGCGGAAGCGCATGCGGGGATTTCATTGGCGCATTTTAATGAATGGAGCTGCCAGCTTTGGGGCCAGTGGGAGACCAGAGAAGCTGCCGCCTACGCTGCCGCGACACGAGCGGTGGAAATGGACCCGGACAATGCCCGCATTCAGGTGATTCTCGGGCGAATCGAACAATACCGTCGTGAATTTGACCGAGCTGCTCCGCGCATCGAACGCGCACTGGCGCTTGCGCCGAACGATGCGTCCATCCTCGTCCAGCTCGCATTGTATTTTGCTTATCAAGGTGACGCGGAACGCGGAAGACAGTTTGGCGACCGGGCTCTGGCGCTGCATCCACTTGCTCCGGGCTGGTATTTTGCCTATGCGTCTTTACCGTATTTTACGCTCGGCAGATTTGAGGATTACATCCACCTGGCTTCCAAAGTTCCCCCGCATTCGATTGTCGACACTCCGGCATTTCTGGCCGCCGCGTCCGCGCTGCTTGGTCGGCAATCTGACGCTGAGCGCCACCTCGAAGCGTTCCGATCCGACTTCCACCTGCGCATCGCGACCGGACGGTCAGCGGATGATGAGGAATTGTTGAGTTGGCTGATGCATGTAAATCCTTTTCGCGACCCTGCCCACAGCAAACTGCTTGCTGATGGCGTGCGTCTCGCCGGATTGACGGGCTCCGGCAAACGACAAAAAATTCAAGAGCCAGTGCCATGGAGCATTGCTAATACATTCCGGAAAGAAGGTGCCGCATGGACATTAGTGTTCGAGCATCAGGCGGTCACGCTTCCTGATCTGCGCGGCCTGCATGATCTGGCGCGTCTGCTTTCGAGACCGGGCGAAAGTTTTTCCTGTCAGGATCTGGCGGGAGTTCAGGTCGAATCCCGCGGAATAGAATCTACGGATCTATCCGCGCTGCGTGCCTACCGTCAACGCCTCGCTGAAATCGATACCGACCTTGCTGAAGCGGAAGATTGTGGCGATCAAGGAGTTCAGACCCGCTTGCGTGAGGAACGCGATGCCCTGCTCGCAGAAGTGGGCCGGGTCACCGGACTGGGTGGCCGCACGCGCGAAGCAGGCGGCTCTCACGAACGGGCACGCACTGCCGTGACATGGCGGATCCGGCACGCAGTGCGCCGGATTGCGGTCGTCCATGAGGCACTTGGCAATCATTTAAAACATTCCATCAGGACTGGCGCGGAGTGCGGATATTTTCCCGAACGTCCGGTCGCCTGGTACCTTTGAGCAAAGAAACGGGTTGTGAGGCAGCTGCCCTCACAGTGTGAGGCCGCACCTCACGCCATATAGAATGAACAACCCATTATTCTTATGAAAACTCAATTGCTTCCTCATCAATCCACCCTTCCTTTCATCAGCGACGGCGGCCAGGAGACCACCCTCGTGTATCACGAGGGCATGGACCTCCCCTGCTTCGCAGCGTTTCCATTGCTCAAGACCAGTGAGGGCCGCGACTGGTTTCGACAGTATTATAATCGCTACCTCGCAATTGCCCGCCAAGCCGGAGTGGGCTTCATTCTGGAAAGTCCCACATGGCGCGCCAGCCCCGACTGGGCAGACAAACTCGGATATTCCCGCGCCGAACTGCAGCACGCAAACCGCGAAGCCATCGGTCTGATGCACGAAATTCGCGAGGCCAACGAATCACCCAACACACCCATCCTTGTAAGCGGATGCGTGGGTCCGCGCGGCGATGGATATGTGATTCGAGACGCAATGACGGCTGGTGAGTCCTCTGAATACCATGGCCCGCAACTTCGTATCTACCGGGATGCCGGAGCGGATCTGGTCACCGGCATGACGATCAACTATCTCGAGGAGGCGCTGGGAATTGCCAATGCTGCGGCGGAACTTCGCATTCCGTGTGTGATTTCGTTCACTACAGAAACCGACGGCCATTTGCCGGATGGCCACAGCTTGCGCGAGGCCATCGAATCCGTGGACAACCTCGCCTTGACCGCTCCCGCGTATTACATGATCAATTGCGCACATCCCACACACTTTGCGGACCAATTAACATCTGGTGAGGATTGGCTGAAGCGCATCGTCGGTTTGCGGGCCAATGCGTCCTGCAAGAGCCACGCAGAGCTGGATGCCTCCACCGAGCTTGATCCGGGAGATCCGGTGGCGCTGGGAGTTCAATATCGGGAATTGCGGGAATTGCTGCCCAATCTCAACGTGCTCGGTGGGTGCTGTGGCACAGACCATCGGCACATCGAATCCATTTGCGATCATTGCCTAGCGGTGCCCGCATCCTGAACTTGACGGCGGGCGGAGAATCGTGAACACTTGTTCACATGCAACTCACCACCCGCCAGGAAGAAATCCTCCGCTGCATCGCGGCACTGACCGCGCAAAGTGGGACCACCCCCAGCGTGCGTGAGATCCAGGCAGTATGCGGTTATGCAAGCCCGGCAGGAGTTTTACGACAACTGGGAAATCTGGAGCGCCTCGGAGCCCTCCGACGGGGACGCAATAAAGCCCGCTCGATCGTCCTTGAGGGCTCCGGCACCGCTAAGAAAAATTCGCTGCGCATGCGCGAGGTGCCGATCTACGGATCCATCGCCGCAGGCATGCCGGTCGAGACCGAGCAGGCCATGGAGGGCTCGGTGCATGTGGATATGGATTCACTCGGCATTCCAAAAAATGCCCGCACCTTTGCCCTGAAAGTGCGTGGAGACTCCATGACCGGCGCTGGAATTCTCCAAGGTGACATTGTAATCCTCGAATTCAAAGAACCCGCTCACGGCAAAGTCGTGGCAGCACTCATCGACGGCGAAACCACTCTCAAAACCTACGTCATGAAAAACGGCAAAGCATTCCTGAAAGCCGAGAACCCCGACTACCGCGATCTCATCCCCGCCCGTGAACTGGTCATACAAGGCGTAATGGTGGGCTTGATGCGTATGGTCTGAAGCGAGCATTGCCGCAATACATGACGCAGGTTAAGACTCATTATGCATGGCACGATATGTTTGGAGATCGGCGTCGGACAGATCATCTTTGGGAACCAAAGTGTAATGGCGTTCCGAAGTAAGCCGGAGTCCGTCTTCGGTCTCCGCGAATTCCATAAGGGCAATTCCACCCTGATCGAGAAATTGCGCACCGAGCGGTCGACAAATCAGTTTTGGAAATTTTTCCGCGCACAATGCTGCGTCCTGCTCGATTTGAACCGTGCTCATACGGTCCCGCCCGCCTTTTGCCTGAAGAGGAAACACGTAATGCGCTCCCCGACGGTCAAGACCGACGTACAGTTCGTCCACCTCAACCTGACCAATTCCCTGAACGGTTGTTCGAAGATGATTCTGCAGGGAATAAGCGGCCGTTCCTGTGAAAATATCGACCAGACGATTGTACCGGATCAAGGCCAACAGGGCCTGCTCGTCTGATAGGGCGTAGCGTGCAATGATTCCTGGAGTGGCATCCGGTATTTTGATTCGAATCAAGCCTGGATTTGCTTCGATGACCCACTGTTTTTCCAATTGAAACGTGTAGGCGGATTTTCCGGAAAGTTTGATCACCCAGGATTTGCCCGGAGGAGCCGTGGCCTGGATGGCCTCCGGCATTACAGTTCGAAAGCGAAAAGAATAAATGAGATCCCCGAGATTTTTTGGAAGTTTGATTCCGAGGTCTGTGGCAGCGGTTTCAATTTCTTCCCGGAGAAAGGCAACAGAAACACTTCCTTTTTTATAGTGAGAGAAAAAGATTCGTTCCAGAATCCGGGAATAGCGATTGGCAGGCATACTCGATTCCTTACCCAGGCCAACGCAAAACCACAACTTCCTCACGAAGTTGCTCCCGGGTGGCTGTGGCCAGCCGGGTTCGAAACAGGTCTATGCTTTCGAGTTCGTAGCCCAGCTCCTCGGCCAGTGTCCCGAGAATCTGTCCTGTGCGAATCATAACGCGCAGGTAGGATGCCTGATCCCCCACCACGTAGGCCAGTGAGGCCCCGGGCCGCAGCAAGGGCCGGAGTTCAGCAAGATGCCGGGCCATGCCGCCAAAATACAACTTAGTCACGCGGGCATAGAGACGCTCAAAGCCACTGGTTTTATTCAATTCAAGCCGCCTTGCCTCAATGGCTGCCGCAAGTCTTTGAATCTCTGGATGATGCCGGACCCACTCATCATCATTGTCTCCCTTATAAACTCCACGGGTATTTGACCTGAGCATCGTGCGTTTAAGTGCCTGCATGGAAGCCTTGTCATGAACAAACCCAAGAAGGACAGATTCAAGCCGTGTCGTGCGGGTGTAATCTTTTTCATTGGGATACGGAGGTGAGGTAATAATGGCGTCAATACTTTGTGGACGTATTAGCCTGCTAATTTGTCTGGAATCAGCATGGTGAATTTCGGAACGGACTCCGGCTTTAGGCTGCAAAGCCCGAAGGTCGCATGCCATCCGCACTACATGTCCAAGCCATGTCGAGACGACTGGAACATCCTCTTTTGGAGGACCCACTCCAACTTCTGGACCAAAATGAAGGTTGCTAATGGTCGAGACCAGCGCCTTTGCCAATGCCAATTTCATAGGACCACTTCCATACTCTGCGGTTTCTATGAAACGCAGAAGATGCAGCGACTTGTGCAGCGGCAGCGGGCTGATGGAATTTTTCAGCAGCAGCTTAAACTCTTCTTCCGGAAGACTCAGGTAGTCAGAGGTATTGGGAGCATCATGAATCAGGTAGGGTTGCGGGTCATCGATAATGCCCTGCCTTTCCAGAGTCCCCAGCACCTGCTCTGCGACTTGAAGAGCAGCTTTTTCCAGCCGGTCCGGGTCCACCGTCCAATCAACCTTTGTCGCGCTCGCAAAATGCGACATCGGATGCGCTTCAATTCCTATGCTTGGAATTCCCAGCTTTTTGCATTCCACCGGCGTGGTTCCTGTGCCGCAGAACGGGTCGAGAACACATGCGTTTTCATCCAATCCAAACTTGGTCAGATACTGCCGAACCAGATGCGGCGGATAAGACAGAACGAATCGATACCAATCATGGGCAGGCCTGTCTGCGGGTTCCAGTCGATTGGAATCCGAGGATTTGGAGGGCCGTTTAACGCTGCGGCTACTGGGAGGGATGGGCTCCTGTTCAATTTTGGCCCGGCTGGTTCGCGAATACATTGTTCCAAGTTTACTTGAATGCGGGAGGGAATTGCCAGAATGATTTAGGAGGTATCCGCGAGAGCAAAAAGCAGCGATTATAAAAAGCACAACCGCTCCCGCCCCCGGACTTCCGTGCATGCAGAGGAAACGATATCTTAGAACCGGGCCGGAAGGCGGAAGAAATGGATTACAATCCATTTAATTGATCCTCATTAATGGAATGCGTTACATATGGAACTCCTTGATCCCTGAACCGGCGGGGCTACTTCGCCCGCCACCGACCCGCAGTCTCCCGGATTTCCGCAAGTTCCTCATCCGATTTGCGCTCAAGGTTTTTGATCTGGAATCCCATCCGCATGTTCCCCGTGAACTTTTCGCGATGGCGGTCGAGAAAATCCCAGTATAATGCGGTGAAGGGACACGCGTTCTCACCGATAGCGATGCCCGGATCAAACTTGCATCCGGCACAAAAATTCCCCATGCGCTGAATATATTTCCCGCTCGCACAATACGGCTTGGTCCCGACGATGCCACCGTCGCCGTATTGACTCATGCCAAGTGTGTTCGGAAGCGAAACCCAATCAACCGCATCAAGATACATCGCCATGTGCCATTCGTGAAACTTGCGCGGATGGACACCGGAAAGCATCGCGTACTGTCCCAGCACCATTAGGCGTTGAATGTGATGACTGTAGCCGTGGTCGATCACGTGCCGCATGCTGTCACGCGCACAAGCCATGTCTGTTTTTCCATCCCAGAAAAAATCCGGCACATCGCCCTGCGCATCCAACGCATTGAGCTCAAGGTAACCTGGCATCTTGAGCCAATACACACCGCGAATGAACTCCCGCCAGCCCAGAATCTGTCGCACAAACCCCTCCACGCTATTGATCGGTGCACGTCCTTCCTCATAACGCGCCACTGCCATCTCCACACACTCGCGAGGATTCAGCAGCTTCACATTGAGCAATGCGGAGATGCGCGAATGATAGAGAAATGCCTCCCCACCCCACATGGCATCCTCGTATTTTCCAAAAAGCGGGAGACGGTGCGTGAGGAAGTCTTCGAGAAATTCCAGTGCATGGGCGCGCGTCACCGGCAGGACAAAATGCTCCAGCGAGCCGGGATGTTTGGCAAAACGTTTCGCCACCAGCTTAAGCACCTTGTTGCTGATTGCATCGGGTTCGTAAACCGGCATCGCTGGCAGACTGGACGGTCCTTTTTTGCCAAAGGTTTCCCGGTTTTCCTTATCAAAATTCCACTCCCCGCCCGCGGGTTTTGATCCCTGCATGAGGACTTTGTGTTTACGCCGCATTTGACGGTAAAACGTCTCCATGACCAGTTCCTTCCGGCCTTCAGCAAACGTAGCAAACTCCTCAATACCGCAATAAAAGTGAGCATCCTCCATAATCGACAGCCCGCACTTTGCAGAATCACAGGCCGCCAGAAGCTGCTTCTCCACCCGCAAATCCCCTGGCTGAACCACCCGGACACCGTCCGGCTTGAGTTCCTGCAAGTCAGCCGTCAGCAACTTCTCAAACGACGGATAGTTATCTTTGCCCGCATCCTCCGGAAGCTCCCGATACCGCACTTCCCATCCTGCAGCACGCAATTCCTCCGCAAAATGCCGCATGGCTGAAAAGAAAAATGCCACCCGGAGTTGGTGACACCACACATGTTCGGTTTCCTCCGCTACCTCCGCCATCCAGGCGATGTCCCGCTTCGGATCCGCATTCTCAAAGATTGGGGACTCATGATCCAGCTGGTCGCCAAGAATGATTAGAAGATTGCGGGGATTTCTTTTACTCATATCAACTCCTACGCATGGTAACCTGAAAGCGGACTCGCCTCCCGCGAAATCACGATGAGCAGTGGGATAGTATATCACCCAGGTGAACCCTCCAGCCAGAAAACCCGAAGCACGAGTCCGCGCTCAGCGGAGTTCTTTGTTTGAAACAAACCAGA
>JBGTCP010000540.1:0-11889 GCA_041748815.1 Chthoniobacterales bacterium | reverse complement strand
TGCCCGTTCGGAACAAGAAGTGATCCGGTAAAATCCGCTGCGCCGACGGCAAGGAACAGCGTTTTGCCCATCAAATCGTCCCCGGAGGCAGTGAGGGTCAAGCCCTGGTCATCGCGCGTGAAAACCAGGGACACTCCGCCGGCTCGCGGAGGCTCCGCATTGGCAGGCAGAGTGAGCACCGCTGCCAGCGCAGCGTGAATCAGTGGCTTGTTCATTGTGTTCAAAGGAGGAAAAAGCACAGACGATCTTGGTAAAACACGACCCGTGGGAGGATCAACAAGGCCGCCGGGAAATTAACAGAACAGCGTATCAGCGGGGCATTTCCTCCATCACCTGCGATACTTGCAACGCATTGAAATACGCATCATTGGTTTCGCCATCGAGATTGTAGAGCGCGATGCTTTCTATCGGACTTCCCGCATCGCCAGCGAGTGACCTGCCCTCAAACGAAACCTTGTCGCCTGTGTCGATATCCACAATTTCCACATCATACGTATCCGCTCCGGTCAAAGTGACGTTGACCGAGACGCCGGTGTCTTTCATGAAAATTCCGGTATCCGAAGACTCCTCGCCGTCTATGAGCTGGTAATTCAATTCCCCCTGAATCCTCACAAATTGCATCCGAGCTCCAGTCGAGAAATCAAACGATGTGTTGGATTCATTACCGGTGCGGAGCGCAAATCCGATCTCGCCCGGCTTCGGGTCGGTAGTGTCATACTTGGTCACGAAATCCCCGGTCTCCATCAGGATCGAGAACGTGTTTCCGACTTGCAGAGGTTGATTGAACGAGCGGAAGGCATAGATGATTTCGTATCCCGCGCCATTAGCAAACATGCCCCACGCCTTGTTATCGTAAGCAATGCTCTGCAAGTCCACTTGCTGATTGGAATGAGCGATGAAGCGGCCGACGTGGCTATTACCGGACCCATCGTCATGCTCAAAAAAGCCCCAGGGTCCGAACCCGCTGCCGGAATTTTGACCTACGTTCCATCCATCGTTGTAAGCTCCATGCGAAGCATCATCCTCCGCGACAGTCAGCCGCTCTGAAGCGTCCAAGGACGAGAATGCCATCAAGGGTATCACCGAGAATAAAAAATATCTGTAGCTCATGGTATGGGGGTGTGAAAGAAAGAGATGATTAAATAAAAGCATCGCCCTTGTTATGTCGAAGCGGATTTTGTTGAACAGTTCCGCATGGTCGTCTGAGAATTAGGAGCAAACCTCACTCGAGCTCCTCGACTCGACAAAGTTCACCTCTACGCTTGCGCTTTCGTGTGAAATGGAGAAGATTTTCAATTCGCTAATTACCACTATCCCCAAGAAAATCTGAACCACATGGGCAAAACACTCTTCGAAAAAGTCTGGGACACGCACACGGTTGCGAAGCTTTCCAATGGACAAACCCAGCTTCTCATCGGCACACATCTCATTCATGAAGTCACCAGCCCGCAGGCCTTTGCCATGGTGCGGGAAATGGGACTGAAGGTGCGATTTCCGCACCGCACATTTGCAACCGTCGACCACATCGTCCCCACGAACGAAACCGTTGAGCCTTACTCAGACCCGCTTGCACAGGCGATGATCGAGGAACTGCGCAAGAACTGTGAGGAGTTCGACATCACGTTTTTTGACACCAATACAGGCAGCCAGGGCATTGTGCACATCGTCGGCCCCGAGCAGGGCATCACACAGCCAGGCACTACGATTGCCTGCGGCGATTCCCACACATCCACGCATGGCGCATTCGGCGCGATTGCATTCGGGATTGGCACCAGCCAGGTGCGGGATTTGCTCGCGACTCAGACGATGGCGATGGGATCGCTCAAGGTCCGCCGCATCAATGTGGATGGCAAACTCACACCGGGTGTCTACGCAAAGGACGTCATTCTCCACATCATCCGCGTCCTCGGCGTGAACGGCGGAACGGGCTACGCTTACGAGTACGGCGGCGAAGTTTTTGACAGGTTCACGATGGAGGAACGCATGACTGTGTGCAACATGTCGATCGAAGGCGGAGCGCGCGTCGGCTATGTGAATCCAGATGAAACAACTTTTGAATACCTCAAAGGCCGCAAATACGCACCAAAAGCTGCTGACTGGGATGCTGCTGTGGCTCGCTGGCGCGAAGTCGCCTCGGATGCGGATGCTCATTACGACGACGTGGTGAACATCAACGCCGCAGACATCGCACCCACCGTGACATGGGGCATCAATCCCGGACAGGGCATTTTCATTGATGAAAATATCCCCGCTCCACAAGACGGTCACACCGAGAGCGAACGTGAAAGCATCCGCGAAGCACTTGCTCATATGAAATTTGATGGCGGCGAACCCATCAGTGGCAAAAAGATCGACGTGGCATTCCTCGGCTCGTGCACAAACGGCCGACTCTCCGACCTGCAGGAAGTGGCAAAATATCTCGAAGGCCGCACAGTGAGTCCATCGGTGCAAGCCATCTGCGTGCCCGGTTCGCAGGCGGTCGCAAAGATCGCCGAAGAACTCGGCCTTGATAAAATCTTTAAGGCTGCCGGATTCGAGTGGCGTGCAGCCGGATGCTCGATGTGCCTCGCCATGAATCCCGATAAACTCGTCGGCGATCAACTCTGCGCCAGCTCAAGCAACCGCAATTTCAAAGGCCGCCAAGGCAGCATCAGCGGACGCACCATCCTAATGAGTCCGCTCATGGTCGCAGCTGCGGCAGTGACTGGCGAGATCACGGATGCCCGCAAAGTCTTTGACATCCACGCCGAACCCACGCTGGCTTAATTTTTCCCCACTAACTTCATCCTATGGCACTTGATAAAATCACACAGGTCAGCGGGCGGGCAGTGTATGTCCCCGGCGACGACATCGACACCGACCGCATCATCCCTGCACGCTTTATGAAATGCGTGACCTTCGACGGGCTCGGCGAATTCCTCTTCTACGACGTTCGGCTCAACGAGGATGGCACTCCAAAAAATCATCCCATCGATGATCCAAAAAATGCATTGGCCACCATCCTGCTGAGCGGAAATAATTTTGGCTGCGGCAGCTCACGCGAGCATGCACCACAAGCGATTAAACGTGCTGGTTTCAAGGCCGTGATCGCCGAAGGATTTGCAGAAATCTTTTTTGGAAATTCCACGCAGCTCGGCATGCCCTGCGTCGTGCTCACGCATGATGATGTCAAACATCTTGCAGCAGTGCTGGAGAACGATCCGTCCACGGAAGTCACCATCGATATCGAAGCGCTGGAAGTGCGTGCAGGCAGTCTGACGTTGCCCTGCCAAATGCGCGACTCCGCCCGCGATTCATTGATCAGTGGCCGTTGGGATCCTATCGCCGACCTATTGGAGAATGCACCAAAAGTGGACGAGGTGGCAGCGCGCCAGCCGTATATCAGCGCAGCGTAAACTGCCACGACCTCCGGGCGCATGGCAGCTACCACCAACGTCGAGCCTCGATTTGAGAGTCCCAAAAAATGGGCTGACCGCTTCGTTCTCTTCTTCGGAGGTGCAGTGCTTTCGGTGCTTCTTCGCACTGTGCGGTTTACGATTGACGATGAAACGGGGCTTTTCACAAACCCCGGCACACACCCGCCTTTCATCGGCTGCCTTTGGCACAACCGTCTCTTTTGCATGCCGCATCTCAAGAAAAAGTACCTTCGAGTCCGCAAAATGGCGGTGCTCACGAGTCCGAGTAAAGACGGGTCATGGCTGGCATGGGTTGGCGGGAAATTCGGCATGGCAGCGGTTCGCGGATCCAGCTCCAAGCGCGGGGTGCGGGCGACAATGGAGCTCAAACGTGCGGTGCAAAACGGATGGGACATTGCGATCACACCGGACGGCCCACGCGGACCACGCTACGAAGTGCACCCGGGAGCCATCCTTCTTTCACAGGTGACGGGTGCGCCGATCCATATTTGCACGGTGGAATATGACCGCTGCTGGAGATTAGGGCGCTGGGATGGATTGATGATCCCGTACCCTTTCACTAAAGCGCGATACACGATGAAAGGCCCGATCCATCCGGCTGATACCGTGACAGAAGAAGCATTTGAACTCGAGTGCAAGCGTCTTGGAGAGGCACTCATGGCGATGACGGGAGAACTCTGATGAAAAACACTTTCCATCTTTTTATCGCTCTCGGCCTTGTGCTGGCCAGCCCCCTCGCCCAGGCACTGGAGATGGAGGAATTGTTTGAGAAGCTGCGCTCGCGTCAGGAAGTATTTTTGACCGGCACACTGGAAGCCCGGCAATCCTCCTGGCAATTGGCCGCTGAAGATGCGGAATTTGCGATCGATCTCATCGCGCTCGCCACGCTCACTCCATCGAGTGCCGAGCGTGCCAAAACATTATCAGCAAATTTGGAGATCGCCGCTATTGAACGCCTTGGGCCGCCGCGTCAGCGGGCGTGGGCATTTTTTTCTCATGAGGAAGGCAACAAACTGATTGAGGTTCCGCTGGAAGCCGGCCCATCCATCGATCAACCGGTCCGTTCCATCCGTGATGGAATGAAGGTGTATGGATACAAAGATGGCATCACCGCGAGTTACGACGAGCTTTACCGGCAGCTGTTGGTGAGTCCCGGCACTGCGGACTCCGTGTTCCAGTTCCGCGCACAATCCATTGATCCCACACTGCGGGATTTCCCGCTGCTTGCGGCTTTCAAAGAGGCTGCCGCGCAGATCACAATCTCGAAGCAGGGAGCCATGTCCTACCGGGTCTCACTCGAGTTCAACGGGCGCAGGAGCCAATTCCATTTCGATGCACCGGCAGGTCAATTTTTACTCTCACGAATCGACTCGGAACCTTTGGAAAACACGATCGGCGAGCGCACTTTGTTTCTCGCGGGCAACTACGGAGCGCTGCCGGAGAGTGCAAGCCCTGTGCTTGTGCCTTACACCGCATTGATGGTGGAGTTCATCGATGGGGGGACCAAGGTGGATTTGTTCACGGTGACTAAATGGTCTGCGGCTCCGGTTGAAGCGAAACAACTCGAAGTGCGTGTCCCGAGCGGCACCAATGTCATCCGTGGCGAACCGCCAGCGGTGCGATGAGGGTTAGAGCCTGTTAGGAACTTTGGCGGGGGTTTGTTGTGCTCAAAACGGGCTGTCGGCAAGGCGCGGCGAGCGCGGCATCCCCTTTGTGGGCTGAAAGCAAGCTGCAACGCCGCTGCCGGCCCGTTTTCAACACAACCCTTCGGGCAGGGAGGACTTTCGCGATTCTCCGCGTTACTCGCTCGACCAGTGTGAACCCACACAGGTCTTCGCTCGCGTCTTGAGAATCGCGAAATCTCTCTCCTGCAAACCCCCGCCAAAGTTCCTAACAGGCTCTAGTGGCAAAGCGCCGGTCTCCATTCGCTTCTTGTCATTTGCCGCCAAAATTCTCAAATTCCCACGATGGTAAATGTTCGGGTATCAGGCATCTTAATTCTGCTCTTTGTAGCGGCGCAGCCGATAGATGCAGAACTTGCGGTAGCACCTTTGTTTCAGGATGGCGCGGTCTTGCAACACGGCAAACCTCTCACGATCTGGGGTACTGCATCGCCGGGGGATGCGATCACGGTCGCTTTGCACGAGCAGTCCATTTCCACCACTGCCAATGAAAACGGGGAATGGACGGTTCAAACAGCTCCCGTGAACGCCTCGCACCAACCGGTTGAATTCAGCATCACTGGCAAAGACCAATCGATCACCTTCGATGATGTGCTGGTCGGCGATGTGTGGCTCGTTTCCGGCCAGTCCAATATGGAATGGACCGTGCGAGACTCCAAGGACGCTGCCATCGAGATTGCAGCTGCAAATCACCCCGCGATTCGCGAAATCAAGTTTGCACACAACGTCTCCGAAACGCCCGTCCGCACCGCCGGGGGCACATGGCGCAGCGCAACTCCAGAACACGCCGGCAATTTCAGCGCAGTGGCTTATTCCTTTGCCCGCGATATCCATGCCCTTACCAAAATCCCCATCGGCATCATCAATATCACCTGGGGAGGCACCGCGATCGAATCGTGGATGACGCCGGAAGCGCTTGCCCAGCCGGAATTCTCCAAGGTCCATCAACGCTGGGCGAAGACGCTGGCAGACTATCCGTTACGACTCTCGAAATACCAAACCGATCTCATCGTCTGGGAAATGAACCACTCGGCCGCAGTTTCCGACAATCTTCCTGGGCTTCCTCCGAAGCCGATGCCACCCCCGGGACCCGGCCATCACGCGACGCCATCGGGACTCTTTCTAGGGATGATCCAGCCCGCCATCCCCTATGCCATTCGCGGCTTCCTTTGGTGTCAGGGTGAAAGCAACACGGGCGGGCACGCGCAGTATCACGCACAATTCTCCCGCCTGATCAGCGACTGGAGAAAAGAATTTGCCCAGGGAGATTTGCCGTTTTACTGGGTTCAGTTATCGTCCTATAAAGGAAGAGCCAATCAGCAGGATGACGCATGGGCGTTCCTGCGTGAGGCCCAGACGCAGACTCTGGCGCTTCCGCAAACCGGCCAGGCGCTTAGCTACGATGTGGGCGATGTCAATGATATCCATCCGGCCAACAAACAGGAGGTGGGACGTCGGCTCGCCCGCCTGGCTCTTGCCCGCGTCTACGAAAAAAACATCATGGATCGCGGCCCCGAGATCGACCGCATCGAACAGGACGGGACTGGAGGTCTGCGATTGGAGTTCACTTTTGTTGGGGAGAAATTACGCTCGCCCACAGCCAGCGTGAAAGGCTTTGAGCTGGCAGGTGAGGATGCTGTGTTCCATCCCGCAAAGGCGTGGATTGAAGAAGAAGGCGGCGTGCGTGTTACCTCCGTCGCGGTGCCTGCGCCTAAGGCGATCCGTTATGCGTGGAAAAATGCAACGGAAGCCAATCTTTTCAACTCGGAGCTTCTCCCTGCTCTGCCGTTCCAGGCCGATGCGATGTCCGATATCTGGCAGACCCTGCCCGAGACCATTGCAGGCACGGGGAGCGCACCATCGACCAAGTGATGGGATAAAAGTTGCAATCCCCGCAGGTAAAGTGGATGACTAACGACCATGTCGATTTGGAATTTAGCCAACCCTCAACTCAAAGATCTCGTTGCCTACGAACCGGGGAAACCCATCGAAGATGTTGCCCGTGAACTCGGCCTTGCGCCGGAATCCATCATCAAGCTGGCCTCCAATGAAAACCCGCTCGGGCCATCGCCCAAGGCTGTGGAAGCCATGCGCGCCACACTGGATCAGGCGCACGTTTATCCCGACGGCGGCGGCTATCACCTGCGCACCGCCATCGCGGAACAATGCGGGCTGGATCGCTCCAATGTGATCCTCGGCAACGGGTCCAATGAAATCATTGAGTTCATCGGACATGGATTCCTCAAGCCCGGAGATGAAGTGATCACCGCTCAGCATGCCTTTGTGGTTTACAAACTCATGGCTACGCTTTTCGGCGCCACCACGGTCGAAGTGCCTGACCCCGGATTCACTCACGATCTGCAAGCCATGGCCGACGCCATCACGCCCCGCACCCGCCAAATCTTTATCGCAAATCCCAACAATCCCACCGGCACGATGGTGGATGAAGCTGCCATTGAGAAGTTCATGGCACGTGTCCCCGAACACGTCATCGTGATTTTCGATGAGGCCTATTACGAGTTTATGGATACGCCGCCGGACACATTGCGATACGTCCGCGAGCGCCCGAATGTGATGGTTCTCCGCACTTTTTCGAAAATCCAAGGGCTGGCAAATCTGCGCATCGGCTATGGACTTGGCAGCACAGAGCTCCTCGAAGTTCTTCAAAAAACCCGCCAACCATTTAATGCCAATGGCATCGCGCAAGCCGGCGCACTGGCCGGACTCAAGGACATCGAGCACCAGCGCCGGACAAAAGAAGTCACCGATCTCGGACGCGCCTTCCTGGAATCCAGCTTTGCGGAGATGGGTTTGGAATACGTTCCATCGAAGGCCAACTTTGTGCTCGTGAGGGTGGGCAGCGGGGATGCTGTTTTCCAACAACTACTCAAGCGCGGAGTCATTGTGCGGGCGATGCGGAGCTACAAATTGCCCGAATGGATCCGCGTTTCCGTGGGAACAGCAGCGCAGAATGAACGTTTTCTCGCGGAGCTGAAATCGCTGCTTTGATCTGGCTGCATGGATGACCTGATCGCTGCCATTTCCAGCCCGCCCGGCGAAGGCGCAGTCGCGCTCGTGCGGCTCTCAGGTGCTGATGCCATCGGCACTGCGCAGCGATTGCTGAAATCCAACCCGGCGCTCGCGCACGGGCATCAACGTCCCGCACGGCTGGTGGGCCCGGATGGTGGAGTCGTGGACGATGTGATGGTTTCAGCTTTTCACGGGCCGCGCAGTTATACCGGCGAAGATGTGGTCGAAATCACCTGCCACGGCGGCATCCTTATTACACGACAGGTGCTCACTACTTTGCTCGCTGCCGGAGCACGCCTTGCAGGGCCCGGAGAATTCACCGAGCGCGCTTTCCGCAACGGCAAACTCGACCTCACGCAGGCCGAAGCTGTCATGGACCTGATTCAAGCTCAATCCACCCAAGCTCTGAAATCCGCCACCGAGCAACTCAGCGGCGAACTGGGCCGGCGCATCCTGCTTCAGCGCGACGCATTGCTCACGGCACTCGCACACCTCGAGGCGCACATTGATTTTCCGGAGGAAGATATCGCGCCGGATGCCATCGAGGCGATCAACGCAACTTTGCAGAGCATCCGCACACAAGTGGAGGCTTTGCTGGAGACAGCGGATCGCGGACGCATCCTGCGTGAGGGTGTGCGCACAGTCATTTATGGAGCGCCAAATGTCGGCAAATCCAGTCTGCTCAATGTTCTCCTCGGTTTCGACCGGGCCATCGTTTCCGAGCTACCCGGCACAACGCGCGATACGATCGAGGAACAAATTCATCTTGGTGAAGTGGTATTGCGCATAGTGGACACGGCAGGAATCCGCGAATCTGAGGACACCATCGAAAAC
This sequence comes from Chthoniobacterales bacterium, assembly GCA_041748815.1. Lineage (GTDB taxonomy): Bacteria > Verrucomicrobiota > Verrucomicrobiia > Chthoniobacterales > CAKUMP01 > JBGTCP01. The sequence goes on along the minus strand of JBGTCP010000540.1, from coordinate 2,927 downwards.
GCAGGAATTGCCCGCACCCGGCAATCGCTCGAGACTGCCGATCTGTTGCTTCACGTGCTGGATGCAACAGAAGCACCTGCCGATCTTCCAGAAATTGCCGCGCATGAGATCCGCATTCTTAACAAATGTGATCTGAACGAGCATCCCGACTGGTCAGAGCACGCAGTCCTGCGTATTTCCTGCGCGCAGAGTCAGGGGCTCGATGAACTGCGCGAAGCAATTGTCGTAAAAACCGGCATGCAAAAACTGACAGCTGGTGAATCGAGCGTCGCGATCAATGCGCGGCATCAGCACTGCCTCCGAATTGCTGCAAACGCTCTTGCCGCAGCAAGCGCCGCGTTGCAGAGCTCTGAGCCGCCCGAGCTTATCTCCGTCGATATCCGCGAGGCGTTAGACGCGCTTGGCGACATCGTCGGACGCACCGACACCGAAGATTTGTTGGGAGAAATTTTCGCCAACTTCTGCATCGGAAAATGAATTCATTTCTCTACGAACAAATCCTCAGGCGCGCGATGTTTCAGCTTTCGGCGGAGACAGCGCATGAGTTCGGCATGTTCTGGCTCGAGAAGCTCGCGCATTCCCGCAGGATGCAGCGCTGGATCACTCCCGAACCGTCAGGACCGCCGGTGCATGTCATGGGATTGGATTTTCCAAATGTCGCCGGGCTTGCAGCGGGTTTTGACAAAAATGCGCTGGCGATCCCGGCATGGCAGGCACTGGGATTCGGGTTCATCGAGGTGGGCACGATTACCGCTCAGCCACAACCCGGCAACGAAAAACCCCGCTTGTTCCGTGTTCCGGAAATGCAGGCCATCGTTAACCGGATGGGATTCAACAACGAAGGCGCAGTCGCAGTGGCTGCCCGGCTGGATCACCTCTTTACCAGTGACCACCGCCCGCATGTCCCGCTTGGCATAAACATCGGCAAATCCAAAGTCACCGAACTCAAAGATGCTCCGGCAGACTACGCGTTTTCCATGCGGACGCTGCACGCATTCGGGGATTATTTTGTGGTCAATGTCAGCTCGCCTAACACGCCCGGCCTGCGTTCATTGCAAGGCAAAGACGAGCTGGCAACTATTCTCGATGCTGTCATGCAGGAAAATACCCAAGCCAAACCGGTACTCGTGAAAATTGCGCCGGACCTCGCGCTGCCGCAAATTGACGAGGTCGTGGAGCTTGCGGAATCCGCCGGACTCGCTGGCATCATCGCCACCAACACTACTCTGGATCACACGGGTGTGCCGCCGGAGGTAAAAGGCAAAGGAGGGCTCAGCGGCGCACCTCTGCTCAGCCGCTCGACGGAAATTGTGCGGCATATCCGCAGCCTCACCAAATTATGCATCATCGGCTCCGGCGGCATCATGTCGGCTGAGGATGCCAAAGCGAAACTTCAAGCCGGTGCGGATCTGGTGCAAATTTATACCGGACTCGTCTACCGCGGACCCAAATTAATCCGCGACATCGCCGCTATTTCCAACCTTGCCGATTCATGAAAAAACTCATCTTCGCAACCACAAACAGTCACAAAACCAGCGAGGTGCAGGCAATGCTCGGCTCGGAGTTTGAAGTGCTCGATCTGCGCGCATTTCCTGAAATCGAGCCAGCGGAGGAAACCGGCACGACTTTCGAGGAAAACGCGATTTTGAAAGCCGTGAGTGTTTCCAATCAAGTCAGCCTCCCCGTGCTTGCGGATGATTCCGGACTGGAAGTGGATGCCTTGGATGGAGCTCCCGGTGTTTACTCCGCGCGATACAGCGGAGAAGGAGCAACCGATGCCAGCAACCGTGCAAAGCTGCTAGCGGAGCTCGACCGTGTGGGAGCACGTGGAAAAGCCCGCTCCGGCAGATTCCGCTGCGCGATGGCCTTGGCCAATGCGGGTGAGATGGTCGCCACCACATCCGGCGCAGTCGAAGGCATTCTCACCCCTGCCGAACGTGGAGAGGGAGGATTCGGCTATGATCCGCTCTTCGTTCCCGACGGCTACTGCGAGACCTTCGCCGAGCTTCCGTCCGATGTAAAAAACCAGCTCAGCCACCGCGCCGCAGCATTGGAAAAAATGCGGGCAATGCTTTAGTCCGATCCGCATTTGAGCCGGCATTTACTACGCGAAGCGGGTGGCGTCCCTCATCGTAAATATCAATATTTCTCCTGGGTATGCACTTCACTCAACAGCCACTAGATGTTGTGCCTGAAATCGTCACCGCCGCGACAAACGCCCCAAGGTATTGGGCCCGGTTGAGTCAAGTGCATACCCAGGATATTTCTTGCCCTACCCCAAATCCACGAACCAAACCGCGACCCGGTAGCTGCGATCTTCAGTCGCAGGGCCTAGGCGTGGCCACTTCAAAACTCTTCGGAATGTCGTAACGTCCCTTGCGATATCAGGATTTTTTGCCCCCAAAGAAAGCTGACCCAGCAGCTGCGAGCTAAGTCGTAGGACCCAAAGTCAATTATAAATGACTGACCCCAAAAGCCCCAAAAGCTCCACAAATCCACGAACCAAAACGCGACCCGGTAGCTGCGATCTTCAGTCCCAGGGCCTAGGGGTAGCCACTTCAAAACTCTTCGGAATGTCGTAACGTCCCTTGCGATATCAGGATTTTTTGCCCCCCCAAGAAAGCTGACCCAGTAGCTGCGAGCTACAGTAGCAGGACCCAAGGTCAATTATAAATGACTGACCCCAAAAGCAGGAGCCCCAAAAGCAGGAGCGCCCCAAAAGCAGGAGCGCCACCCGCCGTTGAATGGAGCGTCTTGTTCGCTGATCGTGATTCCATCCGACTCGCCTGTCACCAATAGCCTCCCACGGTCACTGCTGTCCAAAACAGCGGATTCTATACGACAAGGGGCTGATAATTGCTGGGTTTGAGGGTCATGAGAGCGGATTTTTGATTTTGGGTTGTTTGGATTTGAGTCAAACCGGGACT
>JBGTCP010000539.1:0-4089 GCA_041748815.1 Chthoniobacterales bacterium | reverse complement strand
AGCTGGGTTGTGTGGCAGGATCGTCAGGCTGTCGAGGGAAATTTTTCGGTCGGCAATCGCCAAAAATTCCAGATGCTGGCGCAAAGTGCACGGGTTAAGTGTTACCGGCGAGAATCTGGTCGTAAGAAGTGCCGTTTTCGGGCCGTTCTTGCAGTGTTGTCTGTGGCGCACTTTACGATGAGAGCGTGGTGAAAGCGGAGTGCCGTGGAAGCTGCGCCGTTTATCAGCGCAACGCGCCTACCCCCTCCTTCCGAGTCCCGCCGCAGGTCGCGCCGTCAGTGCCGTCAGTGCCGTTGCTTGCGTCTTTATCGCTCGCTTTCGCACTTTATCCAGCGTATCGACTCCGGCTTTATGGAACCGCCTCGTTTCGTCACTGATCTCAGCAATATCCGACAACCTTTTCTCGCTTGATACCCTCCGCTGCCCCCACTGCAAGCGGATGGGCGACCTGAACCTGCATTCCATTCTCTACGGCAACGATGTCCACAACCCTGCTGGCCGAATCGTGAGGGGACAGCGTCTTTTCTGCTCCAACCGAGATAAACGCGAGGGCTGCGGACGCACGACGCCAGTCTTTCTTTCCCACATCATTCCCGGCTACACGATCTCTGCCTCCATCCTTTGGCCCGTGCTGGCGGCTCTCTTGCAAGCCATGGGGAGCGGCTCCATCGCGGCATGCGCTGAGTCCGTGCCGTGGCCGTTCTCTCTGGAAGCCCTCTATCATTTGCTCCGCGCTTTGCGTCGCCGCCTGGATCGATTGCGCACCGGTCTTTTCTCCATCGGTCCACCACCACTGGTTTCAAGCCTTTCTGATCCTCTGCTTCATGCCGTTGAGCATCTTCGGGCGCTCTTCCCAGGTGAGCCTTGTCCACTGAGCGCCTTTTCCCTGCTCAAACAGCGCTGTTGGCTGCTCTGACCCGCTTGTGGGCTCGATTTCGAGCCGTTCCCTCCATCCTTTTTGACCCTCGCCTCCGGGCAAAGCGGCCAAATTGCGGCGCAGACCGCCAACCAGTCCTTCCTGCTTCCAGACCCGCAACTGGAGAGCACCCTTCATTTTTTTCAAGGAGAGCAGGCAAATTTCCTCCGCCGCCACAACCAGCGGCGTTCACACACATTCACACCCATGAAAAATCCCACTTCTTATCTCAAAGCGCGCGTCCTCGGTGCCATTGAGGCAGCCCCGGGCGATACCATCGTTGCCCGCATCAAAGCCGTCAGCGAAATGACCTTCCACGATGAGGAAGGCAATGCCCGGCGCTTCACTTGGAGAACGATTCAGACTTGGTATTCCCATTATAAAAAACATGGTGCCACCAGGCTTGAGTCCAAAGAGCGTCGCGACAAAGGCCTCACCCGTAAAATCACGCCCGAAGCGCTCGAAGAAGCCGTCCGATGCGCCCTGCTCAAACTACGAAAGCCTTCCGCTGGCACCCATCCTCACACGCCAAAGCGCGCACTGCTCTACCGCTTTTGCATTGAAGATCATCTCTTTACTCGCGAGCAGATTGCACCCAACACCTTCTCGCGCTTGGTCAAAGACCTGGGTCTGCTCAAGCCCGAGAGCGAATCGCGCCAGCGCATGGCATTTGCCAAAGCCCACGCAAACGAGCTCTGGCAGGCAGACACGCTGGTAGGTCCTTATGTGAGCCACGATGGTGCCAAGGTACAAAGCCGTCTCATCGCCTTCATCGACGACGCCTCCCGCGTGTGCTGCCACGGCCAGTTCTTCCCGTCAGAAAACGTCGACACCCTCATCGAAGCTTTGCGTGCCGGCTTCTACAAGCGCGGCCTGCCACAGGCCATCTACGTGGACAACGGCTCGATCTATACATCCAAAGAGATCCATCAAATTACCGCACGCGTGGGCACCCTCCTCTACCACGCCCCGGTGCGCGATGGTGCAGCCAAAGGCAAAATCGAACGCTTCTTTCGCACCGTGCGCGACCAGTTCCTGTGCCGCCAGCTTGATCTCTCAAGCTTCGAAATCCTCAACCGCCAGTTCACAGCCTGGGTGGAAGAAGATTACAATGCGCGCACCCATTCCAGCCTGCAAATGAGCCCGCTGGACCGCTTCGGACTTGACCGCCATCTCCTGCGTTTTCTGCCGCCAAACGAAGTCAACGACGAACTCTTCTTCGTCGAGGAAACCCGCCACGTCCGTGCAGACAACACCTTCAGCTTTAAAGCCATGCGTTTTGAAACCCCACGCCACCTGCCCAACCGCGAAGTCCACATTCGCTTCTCCCGCCGCAATCCAAAGAGCCGCGTCATCGTTTATTACAAAAGCGAACGCATGGGCGAAGCCCGCCCTCTCGATCCAATCGCAAACGACCGCAAACCCATCAATAAATCTTAGTTCTTAGTTCTTTGTTCTTTGTTCTTAGCTCCCCAATCCCCAATCCCCAATCCCAAATCCCCAATCCCAAATCCTTTATCCTTCCTACATCCCATGCTCCGCTCCCACTTCGGCATTCAACGCCATCCCTTTGATCACGAAGAGCTCCAGCTTCTGCCCCACCAGCAGGAGGTGCTCGACATCCTGCTTGTTCACAGCCAACAGGGCGGGCTTTGCCTGCTTTTGGGCGAACCGGGTTCCGGCAAAAGCTGCATCAAAGAGGCTCTCTGTCGACATGATCCCAAACGGCTGGTCACCCCCTTGGTCAACCGCACCCTGCACAGCTACCACAACACCTTGCGCATCCTCTGCACCGCCTTCCAAATCGAGTTCAGCGGACGCGATCATCACTGCGAGCGCCAGCTCGTCGCCGAGGCCTTCCGGCTGCACCGCACCAACCGGATGCTCGTTCCCATCATCGACGACGCCCACCTCATGCCTGGTGAATGCCTGCGCAAAATCCGGCTGCTCTGCGAGGACTTCCCACGCAGTCACAATCTCGTTCTCATCGGGCAGCCGCCTTTGTTGCAAACCCTCCAGCTCGCAGTGAACGAAGAAATAAAATCGCGCATTACTTACTCAGTGACCCTGCCGCGCTTGGCTCCCGAGACCATCGAGAGCTTCCTCTACAGCGAACTGGACCGCTGCGGTCTTGGGCACAACACCTTCAGCGCGGAAGCCATCGCACTGATCGTGCGCAGTGGGGAAGGGCTATTGCGTCGCACGCGCAACCTTGCGCTGGCCTGCCTTGTTGAAGCCGTTCGTTGCCAGACCCGCACTATCGATCTGGCGCAAGTCAACCGCGTCCTCATCCAACCCCACTGGAGGCAAGCCCATCATGACACAAAGACCCAATCTTGAGCCCCCTCGCCGGGACAGCACCAGCCAGCCGCGCTGGAGCAAAGACCAAATCCGCCAAGCCCGCCAAACCGCACTTTTGCCCTTGGTCCAAGCGCGAGGCATCGAGCTGATCGAGCACGAAGCTGACAACTTTGAACCCGTCGACTACCCCGGACTCTTGATCAAAGCAAACTATTGGCGCTGGCCCAGCGAGAGGCTCAGTGGCAACACCATCGACTTCTTCACCGTGGTGTTAAAAACCACTTTTCATGCCGCCATGGTCGTAATCACCGAAGCCAACCCGCCGCCAAAAGCGTCGTAGTAGCCAAACAAAGAATCGCACAGCACCGCATAGCACAACACACAACAGTCCTACGATGAGAAATCGGCAGGGAAAAAAAAGCGGGCGGATCAAAATCCGCCCGCTCTTTTTGGTCGTAGCGCTACGATCAAAGCGCGGCAATTTGGCTACAAAACACGACGAGATCTCGGCAAAGTATGACACAAACTTATGATGCCAATTCGGCAAGAACTATGATCACAATTCGGTCGGTAACATTTGATGTGCTGGACGATGCCGTTTGAGCGGGTCCAGACAGCGGTGTTGCCGCGGTCGTCGCGCAGTTCGGTGAGCAGACCACCGACGTATTTGAGCATCCAGCCATCCCAGCGATTCATGGTGAAGGTGGAGCCGGATACTTGGGCTTTCCAGACTTCGTCAGCGCTTTTCCAATGGTTGGTGCCTGCGGCTGCGTCTCGCACGAACCAGATTTTCTTGCCGCAAACGAGAGTGACTTCCTGCCGGTCAATGGATGTCTCCACGACAGCGGCTTCGAAGATGGGGAGCTGCCAGC
>JBGTCP010000538.1:0-3429 GCA_041748815.1 Chthoniobacterales bacterium | reverse complement strand
ACGAACCGGAATACGTCACACTGGATTTTGTGAAAGGCGATTGCGTTGCGGTGAATGACGAAGCACTGAGTCCGCTTGCCGTCATGAAAAAACTCAACGCCCTCGGTGGCAAACACGGCGTCGGACGCGTGGACATGGTCGAGAATCGTTTTGTCGGAATGAAAAGCCGCGGTGTCTATGAAACGCCCGGCGGCTCCATCCTGCACGCCGCCCATCGCCGTATGGAATCCCTCACGATGGATCGCGAAGTCATGCACTTGCGCGACTCATTGATTCCGCGCTATAGCACTCTCGTTTACAACGGATTCTGGTTCGCTCCTGAGCGGCTTGCCTTGCAGGCACTCGTCACCGAGTCCCAGAAAAACGTGACCGGCAAAGTGCGCGTCAAACTCTACAAAGGCAACATCATGGCCGCCGGCGTCCAGAGCCCTGTGAGCTTGTACAATCCCGACATCGCCACGATGGAAGCCGATCCCACACAAGCCTACAATCAATCCGACGCCACCGGCTTCATCCGCCTCAACGCGCTCCGGCTGAAAGTAGCAGCCAAGGTGCATCAAGCGTAGATTCCCAATCGGACATCTCGCCCGCATCCGCTTAGACCGCGCAGCGCTTTGTCGTGCTCAGCGTCCCCGCTGAGCTTTCTCGCGGCGAACGCGAATGACGCCGCCGCCCGCGCGCCCTGGAATTTTTCTGGACTCTTTTCGTACACGCAAGCGCTCTGCCATCGGCGATCCAAGATGAACGAAATACCAACCCCAACCAGAAAACCCTATGAAAAAATATCTCTCCACCTTTTTGAGCACAATGGCCGTGATGACTCTCGCTGCGAGCGCACAGGTCACACACTCGACGACAGAAGTCACAGAAATTGTTCCTGCTCCGCCCGTGAACTCCACGACCGTCACCGAAATTGCTCCCGCCGTCCCTGCCCCCACCGTTAGAGGGCAGATCACCACCACTACGACCACGAATGCTGGAGAAGCGGTCGCAGGCCATGAGCTTGGCACGTTGCAGGAAATGCACCGCATGGATCCCGTGGTTGTGAGACGCCAATTGTCCATCCGACCCCAAACAGTAGTTTTGACTCCAGAGCAGCGGACTGCACTGGACCGCACGGTTATCATCGAATCCCGCACTGAGCCAGTCCGTCGCGTCTATAATATTGAGCGCAACGTGGTGATCGTCGAGGAACAGGGGGAAAGCCGTGAGATGCCTTACGTGACTGTGCCGGTTCTTTTCGTCGTCGATACTGCCGAGCTTCTGGATGCAGAGTCGCGCATGGCCCTTGAACAAACGGCTGGTGTGATCAATGAAATCGCGCAAACGGATCCGAATGCGCTTTTTGATGTCGAAGGACATACCAGCACCGAAGGCGGTGCCGAACACAACATGCGACTCTCCATTGAGCGCGCGAAACGCGTGTATACCGAACTCACCCAGCGCTACGGTGTGCCTCCGACTTCCCTGACAGCTCATGGCTATGGCCTGAACTACGCCAGCTTCCCACAGGGCACCGAGCAAGAGCTTCAGTTGGACCGTCGGGTGCTCGTGGTCCGCACGCGGTAACCCCGCAGTCCATTCCCCGGCGAATTAAATCTCATCCGGGGGAATTAGCGATGCGGAGTTTTTCTGGGCAAGGGGCGGGTAGATGCTTCTACCCGCCCCTGTTGCTTCCAGATTCAGGCGGACTGTGTTGATAGGCGCCCTGAGGCATTCGGTTGCAATTGGTTCAAGATGGGGTAATTGGAGTTTTTCTTCACCAGAATCGCACCCTCCAATCACTTCTCGAACGGCTCATGATCGACTATTTCCTCAGACTCTTTGACACCTCGGATTTCCCTGCGCGCTGGTCTTGCGGGAATTGGAGCGCGGCGCACGGCTGGCTGCACATCCTGTCTGACCTGGCGATCTTCGGTGCTTATGCAGCGATCCCGCTCACGATTGCATTTTTTGTGGCGCGACGTCCCGATGTCACATTTCCGAAGCTCTATTGGTTATTTGCTGCATTTATTTTAAGCTGCGGATTCACTCATCTCATTGAGGCCACGATTTTCTGGCAACCTTGGTATCGGTTTTCCGGCGCCGTGAAGCTCACCACGGCAGTCATTTCCTGGGCAACCGTATTTGCGCTTATCCGCATTGTGCCCAGCGCGCTGCATCTCCCGGGCATCGGTCAACTGAATCAACAACTAAGCTCGGAAGCGGACGAGAGAAAGAGCGCTGAGGAAGAAGTGATCCGTCTGAACGCCGCACTCCGTCACCGCGTCGAGGAACTTGAGACCTTGCTCAACGTGCTCCCGGTCGGCATCGCCATCACCACCGATGCCACCTCCAGAGATATCCGCACCAATCCGGCTTTCGCGGAGATGCTCGGGCTCCACACCGATGCGAATGCTTCACTCAGTGCGGGAGACGGCGAGGGGCCCACCAATTTCCGTGTCTTCCAGAATGGAGATGAGCTGGACCCTGAAGATCTACCCATTCAGCGTGTCGCGCGCACCGGTGAAGAGATCCGCAATTTTGAAGAAGAGATTGTGTTCAACGATGGTCGGCGACTGCATGTGCTGGCCTACGCGTCTCCGCTGCGCCGCGCGGACCAGTCCATACGCGGAGCGGTGGGTGCATTTATCGATATCACGGGCCGCAAAGAAGCTGAAACCGGGCGCCGCGCGATAGAACTCCAGCTTGAGGAAACGCGAAAGCTTGAAAGCCTCGGTCTCCTTGCAGGCGGTATTGCGCATGATTTCAACAATCTCCTTACCACGATCATGGGCCATGCATCGCTTGTGCACCTTCAGCTGCCGAAAGAGTCACCCATTCAACAGAGTGTGCGCCATATCGAGGAAGCTTCCACGCGGGCCGCAGATCTTTGCAGGCAAATGCTTGCCTATGCGGGCAAAGGGAAATTGAGTCCCGGGCCTGTTGATATCCACGAAATAATTGCTGAGACCCTGCATGTGCTTAAGGCGTCCATCGGTCAAGAGATCGTGCTTCAGGTGGAAGCCGGCGAATCTGTTCCGAGAATGATGGCGGATCCCGGTCACATGCAGCTGATGGTGTTGAACCTTGCGGTCAATGCGTCGGAGGCCATTGGTGATTCCGCAGGCCGCATCACACTCAAGACGGGACACAGTTTTGTGTCGGATGAAGACGCCGCAAACTGTACCTTCCCCACGGACATGGCAAAGGGGGAGTTTGTTTTCCTGGAAGTCACCGACACAGGCCGGGGTATGTCAGCGGAAACAGTTGCGCAAATCTTCGATCCATTTTTCACCACCAAATTCCTTGGCCGCGGACTGGGTTTGGCAGCCGTGCAAGGCATCATTCGCAGTCATCAGGGATGCCTGCATGTGGACAGCGAGGAAGGACATGGCACCACCTTCCGCGTCTTCATACCCGCGTGCGGTGAGGATGCGTGATCTGGCG
>JBGTCP010000537.1:0-3924 GCA_041748815.1 Chthoniobacterales bacterium | reverse complement strand
TCATTCAACCAAAGCGCATAGGCATCCGTTGTCTGAAATCCCAGCGCACCCGTGGTTGCATAGATTCCGCTAAACCACGAATTCAACTCATGTCCCGTGAAGCTCGATTGATTGAATCCATCGCGGTCAGGCCGCACCACGGAACTCACAAATACATCCGCCGAAAATTGCTCCTGCTTGAGCGTCAGTTTGATCGCATCAAACGTACGGGCGATGTTGTTCCATTCAAATCCGCCAATCAACCGCTGATCTCCATAGCTCAGTACCTGCCGCCCCACTTTCAGTGAGAGCGGGAATTGCGAAAGATCACCCAGCTCAATCCACGCCTGCCGCAGATCGAAAGGATCGTCGCCTTCCGCCGCGAGCACACCCGGAATAGATGGCCGCTTCGAGCCAAACTCCCGCGCATCCTGGCCCTGCACATAAGCCGTGAACCAATTCGTCGGCTTCACCTTCATGCCGATCCGGAACCGTTGCAGATAGAAGCTGTCATCTGTCAGCGCCGTATTCCCGCTGTCAAAGTCGAACGTGTTCTCCCTCCATTCAAACCGGCCCTGATAACTTAGATCAAAGGTCACCGCCCCATCAAGGATCGTCATCGGATCGCCCGGCTTCCACTGCGCCTCCTCCTTTGTTTCTAAAGTGTATTGCATCGGACCCGCCAAGGTGGTTGATGCGGCTAGCAGTCCAATGATCAGGTATTTATATATGTGCATAAAAGGGCTATCGGTTGTTTTTGTTAATGGAGGCTGTCTTTCGCTCTGGCGCTTCGCCAGTGGCGCGTGAGATGGAAATCACCTTCTCCCGGATCGTGGGATCGGTGCGCGTAATCAATGGGCGCTCGTCGCCGCGCAGCTCGGCTTTGTGGTGCAGGTAATCAATGAGGTGCGCCCGGTATTCATAGAAAACCGGATCTTCCAGCAATGCCTTGCGATCACGCGGACGCGGAAAATCGATTTCCAGAATATCGCCCACCTCGGCCTCCGGCCCGTTGGTCATCATGACCACGCGGTCTGCGAGAAAAATGGCCTCATCCACATCGTGAGTGACCATGAGCGCGGTGAGGCGTGACCGGCCCCACACTTCCAGCAGGACTTGCTGCAGCTCATACTTCGTGAGCTTGTCGAGCATCCCGAATGGCTCATCGAGCAGCAGCATCTTCGGCGAAAGCGCAAACGCCCGCGCAATACCCACCCGCTGCCGCATGCCCTGCGAGAGCTCACCCGGACGCTTGTGCATCGCATCCGCAAGCCCGACCACCGAAAGATAATATTCAACAATCTGCCGCCGCTCGGCCCGCGACGCGGTGAAGTAAACCTGATTCACGCCGAGCATCACATTCTGAAATGCAGTCATCCACGGCAGCAGGCAGGGCGATTGGAAAACCACACCGCGATCCGGCCCGGCTCCATCCAGTTCTTTGCCGGAAAGAAACACGGCACCGGATGACACTTCATTCAGTCCGGCCACCATGGAAAGCACCGTCGATTTGCCGCAGCCGGAATGCCCGATCAATGCCACAAACTCGCCATGCGCGATTTCCAGATCGAAGTCTTTCACAATCACAGCCGGGCCCTTGGGCGTCGGGTAAATTTTATTAACCCGCGAGAGACTGAGCATTGAGCGGTTCATGAGGCCACCTCCACGGATTCTGTTTTCAGTTCATTGCGGCGGCGCGGGCCGCGACCGGGCAGGAGTTTTTCAAAGAACTGCAGGTGACTGATGTCCTCAGGCTCGATATCGGGCAGATGCAACTTCTTTGTCAGCTTCACGCGCTCCGATGGGCGGCTGTTCGTGAGGTAGTCGAGAATCGACACCCGCATTTTGCGATAGCCGGGGTCATGATTAATTTCCTTCCGGTCTCTGGGCCGCGCAAAATTTACCACCACTTCCGGACCCAGCTTTGCAGCGGGTCCGGGCGAGAGCGGGATCACCCGGTCGGCCAGCAGCAGCGCTTCATCGACGTCATTGGTAATCATGAGCACCGTCTTGCGCTCCTCCTGCCAGATGCGCGAAATCTCATCCTGCAAATTGGCGCGGGTGAGAGCGTCCAGCGCACCCAGCGGCTCATCGAGTAAGAGCACATCGGGATCCATCGACAATCCACGAGCCAATGCCACACGCTGACGCATGCCACCTGACAGCGCAGCCGGACGCTTGTCACGTGCATGTGACAGGCCGACCATCTGAATGTAATGCTCGATCCGGTCTTCGCGCTCGTCCTTGCTTTCGCGGGCGAAGATCTGATTCACCGCGAGGGCGATATTTCCGTGCACCGTGAGCCACGGAAGCAGCGAGTAGTTTTGAAAAACGACCGCCCGCTGGGCCGATGTGCCTGTGACTTCCTCATCTCGAAAGATCACCTTGCCGGTGGTCGGACGCAGCAGACCGGCGATCAGATTCACCAGCGTCGTTTTACCCGAGCCGGAGAACCCGACGATTGCCACAAACTCGCCTTCCGCGATGCGCAGATCGATCCCGCCCAGCACTTCCGCGCCCGCAAAATTCATCGTGATGTTATTGAGTTCAATCATACGAATTCCTCAGCGTGCTTTGGCGTCGAAGGTGACCAGCCCTTGCAGCACCTGCATCAAGCGGTCCAGGGTAAATCCGAGGATGCCGATCGTGAAAATGGCAACCATGATGAGCGCAAGACTCTGGCTGCTCCCGTTCTGAAACATGTCCCAGACAAATTTCCCAAGGCCCGGATTCTGCGCCAGCATCTCCGCCGCAATAAGCACCATCCAGCCCACTCCCAGCGAAAGCCGCAGTCCTGTGAAGATATAAGGCAGCGCTGATGGAAGCACAATTTTGAAAATGCGCGACCACCAACCAAGCCGCAGCACGCGTGCCACGTTGAGGTAATCATTATCAATCGAAGCCACACCCACGGCGGTATTGAGCAAAGTCGGCCACAGGCAGCACAGGGCCACTGTGATCGCCGAAGTCAGAAATGCTTTTTCGAAAAGCGGCTCTGGCGGATTGTATAACGATCCCACCAGGATCATCACAATCGGCAACCATGCGAGCGGCGAGACCGGCCGGAAAATCTGAATGAATGGATTGAGTGCAGTGTTCACCGCCTTGCTGAGTCCGCAAAGAATCCCCAGCGGCACGGCAACAAGCGATGCGATGAAGAATCCAGCAAACACCGTTTTCAGGCTGGTGAAAATTTGATCAATGTAGGTGGGCCTGCCGCCGTATTTGCGCTCGACGAATGGTTGCTCATTTCCCGACGCCAGGTGCCGCTCCCGCCGCTCGTCCTGGCGTTCGTAAAACTCGCTGGCCCGCAGGCGCTCAGCTTGATGATCCTCAAACAATCCTGCTCCCGCCTGCCACACATCAGTCGGCCCGGGCATCGTTGCGAATCCCACATCCAACCCCGCCAGCATCCTCGACCAGAGCAGAAGAAAAACTGCCAGTGCCACCAGCGGCAGCCCGATCTGCGTGAGCGCGGATTTTGCCATAGTTGCGGGATCCGCATTCGCAAACATCTTTGCCGGTCCGGCGACCAAGCCCAATTTACAATCCACTTTCCATTTCATATTTTGCGTCTCCGTGGATTAGTCCTGATGTCCGACAGGCAGTGATTTCAAATAAGCGGTCGGCGCCCGGCCATCGAACGGAATGCCATCGATAAATCCGTTATCCACCGGCTTAAAACCATCAGTGTCTGGAATGTCATCCGCACTCATGTGCCCCTCTTCAATGAGCGCTTTTGCCGCGGTCATGTAGACCTCAGGCAGATAAATCCGGCGCGCCTGCTCGTGATACCACTCGTCCGGTTTCGGTTCACCGATCTGTCCCCAGCGGCGCATCTGTGTGAGGAACCAGACACCATCGGAATACCAAGGGTAGGTGCAGTCGTGTTTGAAGAACACGTTGAAGTCAGGCATGTCGCGCACATCCGTTTTCTGAAAGGTG
>JBGTCP010000536.1:0-3992 GCA_041748815.1 Chthoniobacterales bacterium | reverse complement strand
GATGAAAATAGAATGACGATATTGGATGCGGAATCGCTTTTGCGTGTTAACTTTGCACCGATGACTGAATCCGAAGTGTCAAAACATGGGGAAAATGGGCCAGGCAAGCCGCGTCGCAGGAAGTGGATTCTGCCCGTGGCGGTACTGATCGCAGCAATTATCGGACTGGCAATATTCCGCAGCATGGGCAGTGGTGAACCGGCGGCGGCTCAGCAGGGCAGGGGTGGTGGTGGTGGTGGCACTGCGGTGCGCACGGTCATTGCAAAAACCGAAGTCATGGAGGATCGCATTTTTTTGAACGGCTCGCTCATTGCCAATGAATCGGTGGAGATCCGCCCCGAGACCGGCGGACGCGTTGTGGAGATCGGCTTTGAAGAAGGTGCTTTGGTGGAGGAAGACGCACTACTCATTCGCATCGATGACCGTGAATTGAAATCGATGCTGGCATCCGCTACACAGCGGCAGAAATTTGCAGAGACAGAATTTCAGCGCCAGGAAACGCTACTTTCAAGCGGTGGAGCGACCCAGGCGATCTACGATTCCACATTCAACGAGCTGGAGCTTGCGAAGGCGGAGGTGGAACTCATTACCACGCGGTTGGATCGCATGGAGCTGCGTGCCCCTTTTCCCGGTCGCGTCGGCTTACGCTATGTGAGCCCCGGAGCATTGGTGGACTCCTCAACGGTGATCACGACGCTCCAGCAGACGGACGTGCTTAAAGTGGACTTCGCGGTGCCGGAGCGCTATCTGTCGATGCTCCGTGTGGGAATGACGATTTCGCTCGGCATTGCCGGGATGGAGAAACAATTTCAAGGTGAGGTTGCAGCCATTGAGCCCCGCATTGACCAGGAAACACGCACAGTCACTCTTAGAGCGTTGGTGGATAACGACGACGGGGCATTATTGCCAGGTGGTTTTGCTTCCATCGAGCTAGTGCTTGATCGGACCGACGATGCAATTTTGATTCCTTCAATCGCGCTCAGGCCCGGTCTCGACAGAGATGTGATTTATTTGGTGGTGGACGGCAAAGCGGAACAACGCGAGGTCACGGCTGGCACGCGCACCAGTGACCGCGTGCGCATCATGGATGGCCTCGCCCCCGGCGAGGAAGTGATCGTGGACGGCGTGCAATCAATACGGCCAGGTCAGCCGGTGCGGGTTTTCAATCGCACTGAGGAAGCCCGCACAGCGCAGAGAGGATGAGCGTTTCCTCAATCAGCATCCGGCGTCCTGTCCTCACGCTGGTATTCTCAGCAATCATTGTGCTGTTTGGTTATCTCGGATTCCAACAACTTGGCATCCGTGAATTCCCGGCGGTCCAGCGTCCGATCATCTCAGTTGCCACTTCGTATCCAGGCGCAAGCGCGGCAGTGGTGGAAAATCAGATCACTGAGCCCTTGGAGGAAGAGATTAATACGGTAGCCGGCATTACCAGCATGTCGTCGATCAGCCGGGAAGGCCGCAGCACCATTACTGTGGAATTTGATATCGGCTTCGATCTGGATATCGCCGCAAATGATGTCCGCGACCGGGCGGCAGCAGCGATCCGACGACTGCCCGATGACGCTGACCCGCCGGTCATCGAAAAAGCGGATGCTGACGGTGATCCCATTGTTTTTCTCAATGTCAGCAGCGACACCCGTGATCTGCTGGAGCTCTCAGAAATTGCGGATCGTCTTTTCAAAACGCGATTTCAGACCATTGAAGGCGTCGCGAAAGTGGATATCTGGGGCGACAAACAATATGCGATGCGACTTTGGATCGACCCGACCAAACTCGCGGCGCATCAACTCACGGTGCTCGATGTGCGCAACGCACTCCGGCAAGCCAATGTCGAACTCCCATCGGGACTCGTGGAAGGTGAATTCGTCGAGCTTTCCGTCCGCACACTGAGCCGGCTGGGATCGGACCCGGAGGGATTCAACAATATAGTGCTCAAACAGGAAGGTGACCGTTCGGTGAAGTTGCAGGACGTCGGCAGGGCGGAAATCGGCCCTCTGAATTTGCGCACTGTGCTCAAGCGCGATGGCGTGCCAATGGTGGGTGTTGTCCTGCGTCCGCAAACCGGAGCCAATGAAATCGAGATCGTGGATGAATTTTACCGCCGCCTCGCACAGATCGAAGCAGAGTTACCTGAAGATGTGAAAACCGCTGTCGGCTTCGATACAAGTGTGTTCATCCGCAACTCGATCACGGAAGTGAAACAAACCATCTTCATCGCTCTCGCGCTCGTTTGCTTGACGATTTTTTTATTCCTTCGGGAGTGGCGCAGTTCAGTGATCCCGCTGCTCACCATCCCCATCGCACTGACCGGGACGTTTTTTATCATGTTCATTGCGGGATTCACAATCAATGTGCTCACCCTGCTCGGTATGGTGCTCGCGATCGGGTTGGTGGTCGACGATGCCGTGGTGGTGCTGGAGAATATTTATGCAAAAATCGAGGGCGGGCTTGAACCGTTGCAGGCAGGGATTGAGGGGATCCGGGAAATCTTCCTAGCAGTGGTAGCGACCACACTCGCGCTGGTTGCTGTGTTTTTGCCCATCGTATTTCTTGGCGGTTTGACCGGAATTTTGTTTCGTGAATTCGGGATCACGTTGGCATCTGCGGTAGTGATTTCATCCTTTGTGGCATTGACGCTTACGCCGATGCTATGCTCGCGCTTGCTGAAAAAGCGTGACGGGCATCCGTGGTTTTATCGGGTGACGGAGCCGTTTTTTGAGAAGCTCAACTCCGGCTACCGGGCGTCCCTGGGAGTTACAATGAAGCACCGTTGGATTGTGCTCGTGATGTTCGCAGTCTGCGGAACTCTGATCGTGATGCTTTTCAATAACTTGCCACGTGAATTGGCGCCTCTGGAAGACCGCAGTCTGCTGGTGTTGAGAGCGGTAGGTCCACAAGGCTCCAACTTCGAATACATGACCGAAGTGGTGAATGAAATGGATCAAATCGTTGCCGAGGTTGCTCCTGAGATCGACGCCACCATCTCAGTAACGTCACCCGGTTTTGGCGGCGGCAGCACCGTGAACTCAGGCTTCGCGCGTGTGACTTTGCCGCCACCCGGCGAACGCGAGCGCAGCCAGAACGAAATCGCAGAAGCAATCACAACACGGATGCGCGATTTCCCTCCATCGCAGGTTTTTGTGACTCAACAGCCCACCATCCAAGTGGGCAGATCCAGAGGTCTTCCTGTGCAATTCGTGGTTCAGAACCCGAACTTCGACCGCCTCGTCGAAAAACTGCCCGAGTTCCTAGAGGCTGCCCGCAACCGCCCGGAATTCTCCGTCGTCACCGTGGATCTGGAATTTGACCGGCCGGAAGTGGAACTCGATATTGATCGTGACCGCGCTGACAATCTCGGCATCAGCGCTGCGGATGTTGCAGAGACAGTGCAGGCATCATTGAGCGGCCAGCGCTTCGGATTTTTTCTTAAAGATGGACGCCAGTACGAAATCATCGGCCAGCTGGATCGCGACCAACGCAGCAGCCCCCTGGATCTCACCCGCATCAACATGCGCGGAAATGACGGACGCCTGGTGCCACTCGAAAATGTGGTGCAAATCGCTGAGACCACTTCTCCTGCAGTGCTGTATCGCACAAACCGATTCACATCGGCTACCGTTTCGGCAAATCCCGCTGAGGGCTACACACTAGGCGATGGAATTGCCGCGATGCGTGAGCTTGCCGATGAAGTGCTGGACGATACCTTCACCACCGAGCTTGCCGGTGAATCCCAGGAATTTGAGCGTGCGGGAGGCAGCCTCATCTTCGTGTTCGTGCTCGCGCTCGTCCTGGTTTTCATGGTGCTTGCTGCGCAGTTCGAGTCGTTCCGCGATCCGATGATCATCCTTCTCACCGTGCCGCTGGCGCTGGCTGGTGGACTGCTGGCCTTGGGCGTCTTCGGGCTTTCCCTGAGCATTTTTTCGCAGATCGGCCTCATCATGTTAATCGGTCTCGTGACCAAAAATGGCATCCTGCTGGTCGAGTTCGCG
>JBGTCP010000535.1:0-7747 GCA_041748815.1 Chthoniobacterales bacterium | reverse complement strand
CGTCATGTTGGTCTCGATTTTCTCGAAATTGGCCGGAGTCAATTTGTTGCCGCACGCGGACAGGCTTGCTGCGAAGAGAACCGCAAGGAGGGTGCGGGTGAGGCTTTTTGAAGTGGAAATCATGACTGGTGTGTTATCGGTCGGATTCGCCCATCACAAAGTCGAGGCTCCCGAGGATGGCGACCACATCGCCTACCATGTGGCCTTTGAGAAGCTCGTCGAGCACTGAAATATTCACAAACGACGGGGCGCGGATTTTTAATCGATAAGGCACACCACCGCCGTTGCTGCGGATGTAAAATCCGAGCTCACCTTTGGGATTTTCCGCGCCGAAGTAAACTTCGCCCGCAGGGGCATTGATGCCTTCGGTGCTCACGATGAAGTGGTGGATGAGTTCCTCCATTTTGGTAAGGACCTCCGTTTTGTCGGGCAGCACGTTTTTGTTGTCGTGGATATTCACGGGGCCATCAGGCAGCTGGTCGAGCGCCTGCCGGAGGATGCGCACGCTTTGCCGCATTTCCTCGATACGCACGAGATAGCGGTCATAACAATCGCCCACAGAGCCGACGGGAATATCGAAATCATATTTCTCGTAATCGAGATAAGGGTGCGCCTTACGCACATCGTGCTCGACACCGGACCCACGGAGGTTCGGTCCGCTAAGACCGTAGGAAATGGCGATCTCTTTGCTGATGATGCCAACCCCTTTCGTCCGGTCGACGAAGATGCGGTTGCGGGTCAGTAAATTATCAACCTCATCAATCTTCGGCTCAAACTGATCCAGGAAGGCGCGCAGTTTTTGGTCAAAACCCAAGGGCAAATCGCGGATCTGCCCCCCCACCCTGGTGTAGGACGTGGTGAATCTTGCACCGGTGAGTTGTTCGATGAGGTTGTAGATTTTTTCACGCTCGGTGAATGTGTAGAGAAACACCGTCATCGCACCGGTGTCCATGGCGAAGGCACCCAGGCCCAGCAGATGAGCCGAGATGCGGGCGATCTCACAGGAAATCACGCGGATTGCTTTGCCGCGGGGAGGCAATTCCCAGCCCATCAATTTCTCAACTGCGCAGGCGTAGGCCACGTTGTTGGCAAGTGGTGCGAGGTAATCCAAACGGTCCGTGTAGGGCACGAACTGGTTGTAATGCATATTCTCCGCGATCTTTTCATCGCCCCGGTGCAGATAACCGACATCGGGGATGCAGTGGGTGATAATCTCACCGTCGAGTTCCAATTGCAGACGCAGCACGCCATGGGTCGCAGGGTGAGACGGACCCATGTTCAAGGTCATTTTCTCACCCAACAACTCTGTGGATCCATTCAGCTCATCCAGTGCCGTTTGCGTGCGGGCAAGTGTGTCCGGTGATTCAAATTCCTGCGTCGTAGTAGCCATAAGTTCGGAATTTGCTACCATAAGAATCCCTATTCCCCCCAGCAAGTGATTATTTGTGAAAAATTTCACAAGCAACCGGTCGTGGAAAAGTAAGGCATCCGCGGCATCTCCTTGACGCCGGGTGCTCGAAGAATTATGGAAATTAGGATATGTCCCTCCTAAACCATTTCCGCCAGTGGTGCGCGACCCTGGCTATCCTCACCACGGGTGCGCTGACGGTCCATGCGCAGTGGGAGGGTAAGCTAATAATCGATTACGACACTCAAACGCGAGACTTCACTGATCTGAGCTTCTTGCTGGGCACGGATATTTTTTACTCGGCCGGCTTCCTGGGCGGGAATACCATCGTCGCCAATATCGAGAGCGGACACATCTGGTTCGGCCATGAGGCATTCCTCCGCCCGCCGGATGCCACCTCGGAGTTCGTCCAGTTTAATAACCCAAACGCCCTGAATGAATTGGACTATCACGCCACGATGGTCGGGCATGTGCTTGCCGGCAGCGGCTATGTCGCGGGGTCAGACCCGCCGGAGTTTTTCTTTGTCGGCCTAGGCATGGCACCTTACGCCAGTGTCTGGTCAGGCTCAATCGCCACGGAATTTTCAACAGACAGCCTGGGATCTTTTCAAATCAGCACGGCATCCACCATCACTGCTTACAAAGCATTTTTTGAAGGAATCGCAGGTGAACAGCCGGATGTGATCAACAGCAGCTGGGGAGGTAGCGATCCGAATGCATCCACTGCCGAAACTCTCGCCATCGACGGACTGGCCCGCAACAACCCGAACGTCGCCTTCGTTGTCTCCGCAGGCAACTCCGGAGCAGCCACAGTCTCTGGCCCGGGCACCAGTTTTAATGGAATCACCGTCGGCTCCGTGGGCGGCACCAACCTGCGTGATATTTCGGACTTCTCATCCCGAGGTGCTGCGGATTTTTTCAACCCGGCAACCGGCACAACGACTACCGGGGTGCGTGCAGCAGTGGATATCGTGGCTCCCGGAGAAAACCTGGTACTCGCAGCTTATCTCGGCGACTCGGGATCGCTCGGCGCATCGACTGATCCTGCCATTGTAGCGATTGTGAGTGATCCATCTCCCGCTGATTTGTATTTCACGAGCGTCAGCGGCACAAGTTTCTCTGCACCGATCGTGGCAGGAGGAGTGGCCCTGCTCAAAGACGTTGCCAAGAGCCCGGCTTACTCAGGCACGCTGGGAACGGAGGCATTGGATACACGCGTGATTAAATCAGTCCTGATGGCCGGAGCCGAAGCTACGGTGGGCTGGAATAATGGACAAACCGTCGACGGTATGGGAGTCACAAAGACCACACAGGCTCTGGATTTTGCGGCCGGTGCCGGTGCAATCGATCTCACAAATGCAGCGAGTATCTATGTTAGCGGCACAACCAATGTCACGGGGAGCAGCGGCGGGAACATCGCGGCAACCGGATGGGACTTTGCAGCCCTCGGAGCCGGTGCCACCAACAACTACCTCTTCAGTAATCCGTTCGACCAGCCCGTCGAGCTAACCGTGTCGCTGAACTGGTTTGCAGGGCGCACATTCACCGTTGATTCCACGGATGCAACCGATCCCGGAGAGGGAACCGATCTCTGGTTCGCAGATCTCAACTTGCAGGTTTGGCGCTATGTGGATGGCGCAAAAGAAGACCTCGTGGCAGAATCCGCCACCATCTACAACAACAGTGAATTTCTGAGACTCACGCTGGCGGATCCTGGCCAATATGGCCTATCCATTTTTTTCAACGAATGGGTCTACAATCTGGAAAGCGAAACCACGTCCGAGACTTACTCGGTTGCATGGCGGACGGAAGCAGTGCCTGAGCCATCCTCAGCTACACTCCTCGTGTTCGGGATCTCGCTTTTGATCCGGCGCAGGCGCAGGAGGTAACGCGGCGTCTACTCGATTTTCACAGGCACGCCCTGCTCGATGCGCTCCAGGAGACGCACAACGTCCCAGTTTGCGAGCCGTACACAACCAGCGCTGGCTGATCGCCCAATGCTATCGGGGTCTTTGGTGCCGTGCAGTCCAATGCCAGTTTTGTTGAGTTGAATCCAAAGCACTCCGACCGGATTATTCGGGCCGGGAGGGAGCATGTGGAAGTCGTCGCTGCGCACCCCCTCTTTGAGCATGGACTCGTCATAGCGGAAATCCGGCATCTTTGCGATTCCGGTGATTTTCCAGTCGCCCACTGGAGATTCCGTCTGGCCTGAGCCAATGGTCACCGGGTAAGCCGCAACCAGCTTATCGTTCTCGCGAACCGTGAGCATATTCGTTGAAGTATTTACCAGCACAGAGGTGGTGGACTTTTCATCCGTATCGGCATCGACACTCGCTTCAGCTTCAGAATCATTGGCCTTTTCCGTGTCATCCACCTCTTCTTCGCTGTTCGCGGATGCTTCGTTTGCTTTCATGATCGCCGCAAGTTCGAAGGGCTCGACGTTCGGCACGCGCAGTGTGTCCCCCACTTTGATAGCATCCGTCTTGCCGTCGTTGAGTTCTTCGATGAAGCCCTGATCCGCGTGAAATTTCTCCGCGATCGCTTCCAGAGCTGAGGTGTAAGATAGCGCTTTCAGTTTAGCCTGATCGGCAACCTCAGAAGGCACCTCACCCACATTTTCAACATCCGCTTCCAGCACGGTGTAATCAATAAAAACCGGGTCCACACTCGCTAAGTCCAGATCGCTCACATCCGGCATCGTATCCGCATCCACCGCAGCGGAGTCAGCGGCAGGTGCAGATTCAGATCCCTGCGACTCGCGATAAAGCGCTAAAGCCTGAGTCGTAAATTCCCCCGGTCTACCGTCGATCTTTCCCGGAGAAAAATTTGCTCGGTCTAAAAAGATCTGAAGCCGGGCGCCGTCTTCGATTTGCTGCTGAGTCTGCTCGCCGTCCTCCGGTTCAGTAGCGTTTTGAGCCAAAGCCGGGAGGCTGGAGGTTGCGAGAAATACGCCTGCAAACACAAGTTTGAAGGCAACGGGCGCGGGCGGAAGAAGTGAATTAAATTTCATAATAGATTGTGCTGTATGCGGTTATGATGAAAGCCAGTGACCATTTATTCATTATATCTCGGTTTTGATGAAATGAGACCCATCAGGACACCAGGCCAAAGCAAAATTTCCTGGCAGGTATTCACAAGTCGCCGCAATTTCATGCAGATTGAAAATCCCATTTCGAAAAATCCCCCGGCGCTTGACCCACCCGGTCTCCAGCCTGTTTAGTGAGCATGTGCCTTCCAGCCTCACCCCGCTCATTGAATCCAGCTTTACCGCGTGCCGGAAAGCCACGAAATTTCACGCAAAGAGCTTTTACTTTTCCTCATTTGCCCTGCCCTCCGCAAAGCGCGATGCAGCGTATGCCATCTACGCATTTTGCCGATACGTAGACGATGTCGTCGACGAGGCAGAATTCCCGGCTGCAGCAAAAGCAGCCGTCACCCGCCTCCATTCAGATCTCGACCGAATGCTGGATCACAACGATGTGGATCCGGATTTTCTCCCCGCATTCCGCTGGACGGTCGATCATTACAAAATCGAACGCCAACTTTTCCGCGACCTCATCCACGGCGTGGGCATGGACCTCGAACGCGTGCGCATCGCCGACGAAGCTGCCCTGCGCGAATATTGCTATTATGTGGCGGGTGTGGTCGGCCTCATGATGTGCCGCATTTTCGGGCTTGCGGGCGACGAAGGCCGCAGCGAAGCCATTGAGATGGGCATCGCCATGCAAATCACCAACATCGCCCGCGACGTCGGCGAGGACCTCGGACGCGACCGCATTTACCTCCCCGCTACCATGCTGGACCGCTTTAAAGTGACCGAATCCGACCTTGCTGCCGGCAACGTAACACCGCACCTTCGCGCGCTCATGCAGGAACTCATCGCCACTGCCCGCACGGCCTACCGCGACGCGACAAGAGCCATCCGCCTGCTCGACGATGACGGCTCGCAACTCACCGTGCGCATCATGGCGGGTGTTTACGGCGGCATACTCGATGAAATCGAGGCCATCGATTACTCAGTGCTCGCCCGCCGCGCATCCACCACCTTTCCCCGCAAGTGCGCACTCGCGTTGCGCGCATGGCACGCCCAGCGCATGTCCCGCCGATCCACCCCATGATCCGCGCCCACAGGATCGGATGGTGTGCGTGGTTGCTTGTGCGGCTGATCCGCGGCGCCATGCGCCGCACCTTTTTCGCAGTCGTTGTCGAACGCCCCGAAAACCCTGAGCTGTTGGATCCCGGCAAGCCTGTCATAGCTTGCTCCAACCATTGCAACTGGTGGGATGGATTTGCGGGAGTCCTCTTCGCCCGCACCCTGCCCGGCCGCCACACCTATCTTGCGCAGGAAAACGCCAAACTCGCCGAAGCATCCTTCTTCCGCTTCACCGGAGCATTCGGAATCAGCAGCGGTCGCGACGGCATTGCCGGACTCCGCCACGCCTTGGAAATCCTCAAGAATCCTCAAGCCCTCGTCTGGATTTTCCCTCAGGGCGAGCTCCGTGCCGCCCATGCCCGGATCGATGTCAAACCCGGCACCGGATTCCTAGCCGAGAAATCCGGGGCAACCGTATTGCCCGTGGCATTCCGCTACGAATGGTTCTCCGAGTCCCGGCCCAGCCTCATTATCCGCTGTGGCAAGCCCCAGGAGAGCAATATTTCCGAGGAAGCTCTCGCATCCACCCTGACCGCCCTCCGCGACGGTCCCATATCCCCCGAAACCCTGGCAAATCCCCACTGGCTCATCCCTCCCCGCCGCTCCCTCAACCGCCGCTGGGCCGATCTCTTCCACAAAAATCCCAGCCAGTCCCCATGGAATCCGTGGAAAGAATAAAAGCGCTCCCGAAGGGAGTGCCGCCTGTGACAGAAACCACGTTTGCTACTCAAGACACACTTGGTCCCCGGAAAGCCCAGAATGTGGTAGGGCGGTCAGGCCCTTGACCGCCAGAGATGCAGATTGGGACCTAAAACCGTTGCACTCACAATTGCATGGTTTCATCGTTTCTCCCAGAAGCGACCATGGGCAATCGCAGCCTCAAACCCGGCCCTATGGTGCCACCGCTCTGGAAACTTGACCTGAGAAGCCGCAAAGGGTATATACCGTCTATGACAACGACGCTTTTCATGAATGGACGAAGCCAAGCGGTCCGCCTGCCCCGGGAGATGCGACTGGAGGGCAAACGGGTGAGCATCCGGAAGCTGGGCGATGGGGTCCTGATAGAACCCATCACGTGTTCCGAATGGCCGCCCGGCTACTTCGATGCTATCCGTGTCGACGATCCTGAGTTCCGGCGAGTTGATCAAGGCACCACCCCGCCCGCTGTCGATTTGGAAGAATGACTCATCTTCTGGACACAAATGTTTGTATTGCAGCGATGCGGGGAAATGACCGGGTGTTGAGCCACATGCGGGCACATATCCCATCCGACATCGGCATTTCCACGGTCACCCTGTTTGAGCTGCTCTCAGGCGCTGAACGCTGTCGGAATCCCGACCTCGAGCGTGAGAAAATCGATACACTGCGGGCACCGTTGCATCTGCTCAACTTCGACGAGGAAGCGGCCAAAGAAACAGCACGGCTTCGCTGGCACCTGGAGAGGGAAGGCAACTGCATAGGGCCCTTCGATTTGCAACTCGCTGGGCAGGCTTTGGCTTTGGATGTGAAATTTGTCACTCACAATACTGAAGAATTCCGTCGCGTGCCGGGCCTGCGATGTGAAGATTGGGAAGTGTGAACTTGCCAGGCAGCGAAACTAAACTGCGTGTAAGAGATTTAACCACGGAGAGCACAGAAAGCACGAAGTGAAGAAAAACAGCGGCTTTCATTGGTGATTTTAATCTGACTTTTTGGGCGGAGCTTCGAACGGGTTCAGGAGTTTCACTCCCGTATTTTGAAAATCAGAGACATTCCGGGTCAACATTGTTAATCCATGCCGATGGGCTGTCGCGGCGAGTTGGCTGTCAAGGGAGGGAACGGGGATACCATTTCTGTCCCAATCAGCTACCAGTTGTCCCCAGACGTGGGCGAGGCAGTGCTTGATAACGGGGTCGTCAGGATCGAGCACACTGATTCATGGGCAAAGTCAAGGGTAGTCGAGGAAGGGCCACTGCAGGCGCACA
Source organism: Chthoniobacterales bacterium (assembly GCA_041748815.1). Taxonomy (GTDB): domain Bacteria; phylum Verrucomicrobiota; class Verrucomicrobiia; order Chthoniobacterales; family CAKUMP01; genus JBGTCP01. Next base: position 222 of record JBGTCP010000535.1, on the reverse strand, counting down.
GTGACCAACTCATTAAAGTCCATCCGCAGAGTCTCCTCCAAGGAACCCCAATGCCCATGCGCCTCAAGTTAAGGGTTTCTTTGGCCCGACGGGCCTAAATTCCATAGCCCAGCTCGCAGGGCTGACGAGTATACACATTTTTTTATCTCACGATGCGACACCAATTGGGCACGCACATGCGCATTTTTCGCAGCACGTATCCTCACAGTGACTGAGTGGAAA
>JBGTCP010000534.1:0-9603 GCA_041748815.1 Chthoniobacterales bacterium | reverse complement strand
CTGTTTGCGTGCGGTGGGACGCTGGATCTTCACCATCACCTGCCGACCATCCCGCATCACGGCGCGGTGGGTTTGGCCAAGAGATGCTGCGGCGTATGGCTCAGGGTCAAATTCCGCGAATGCGCGCGAGATGCGCGAGCCGATCTCTACGGTGACAATGGGTTCGATTTCTTCGAACGGGATTGGCTTCACATCATCCTGAAGCCGCGCCATGGCCCGGGCGTAAACTTCGGGGACAAAATCCCTCCGGGTGGAAAGTAATTGAGCCAGCTTGATGAACGTGGGTCCAAGTTTCTCGATATCGTCGGCAAGTTGCTCTGCTTCCAACGGGATGGGTGTCTCGCCGGAGTGCGGCAGCGGATCATCAATGAGCGGCGCTTTGGCAACCAGGTCACCCCGGCCGTATTTCATGAACAGACCAAGGATGTCTTTGTAGCGGCCAAAGTTTTGCAGAGGATTTTTCATACAGATGCGAGTGAATCCGGATAGGGTGTGTCGGTGGGAAATCTAAAATGCTCGATTGCGGGATGATACACTCCGGTGATCGAGCTGGCTAGGATTTCCGATGCAATCAAGCTGCCTTCCACGGGATAGGCGTCGGTGCCAATGGCGGTGTAAATTCCCGGCATGCCCGGCACACATCCGGCCATGGGAAGTTCATCGTCGATTTGGATCGCGTTGGTCCTGGATACAAACTCTGGAACGAGCTTCAATCCCGGGAGCCACTCTCCTGCTTCCTCGCACAGCCGGGTAGCGACCTCGGAGTCGGCAAACCAGTTTTTAGCACCGCGTTTTTCTTTGCGTTCAATGACCAAACGGTGGTCAAACGTCATCCAGAATTTGAGAGAGATAGGGCGATGATGAGTCAGCATCGCGCTGTGCAGCCATGGGTTTAAATCGTCCTTCAAGGGTTCCGTGATGGTGCGTGATTTTTTGACCGTCGTGGTTTTTACATCCGGGCAAAGGGAGCATGCTTTCTCCGAGTCTGCGAAGACGACTTTGCGACAGGTGACGGTGTGCCCTGCAATCGAGGTAAATTCGTATCCGCCACCGGTGGGCCTGCAGTCTTCAAGGACGGTTCTATCATGAACCGCGACGCCTGAATCCCGTAACACCCCCAACATGCTATGCGTGAATGCCAGCAGATCCATGCAGGCGCCCTGGGAATTTCTCAACCCGCCATGCGCAGTCGGCATGAAATACTCGCGCACGAGGGCGTCGGACGTCAGCCATTCCACAGTCCGTCCACATTCTTCCAACGTCACAAATTCCTTCGCCAGGTCTTCAAGGCTCCTGGAATCGCGGCAGAGCTTCAGCAAATCCATCTTCCGGAACTTGCAATGGATGCCGAGTTCATGGATGAGGGCTTCCACTTTGTTGCGGCTTTCTTTTAAAAGATGGTACTTCGTGTAACTGAAGGTGTCGCAGTTGTTCGGAAGGCCCATTTCCGAGAATCCAAACGGAACCTCATTATATCCAGGATCTCCGGTGCTGGCCTGTCTACTATCCACAATGGCCACTTCGACTCCGCGTTGTTGAAGTTCGTGCGCTGTGAGCGCGCCCAGAATGCCACCGCCGATGATGAGGACTTCGCAGTCCAAGTCGTTGTCCAGAGTTGAGTATGCATCCAATGCCGGGGTCATGTCGTCCCAGCCTGTGAATAGAGATATGAGGTTCATGATGTTAAAATGAGGGTGGAGTGGTGAGCTGGGCTTCTTTAAACCGGAATGCCCCGCTCCCGTTCTTGTGGGAGAGGGGCATCATTGCTGGACCGGTTCGGCCTAAGACGTGCGTCGGCCAAAGATGAATGCAACAATGGCCACGACCAGGAAGAGGAAGAACAAAACCTGAGCGATGCCTGCTGCTGCGCCGGCGATGCCCCCAAAGCCGAGAACTGCTGCGATGAGTGCGATAACGAAGAATGTGATTGCGTAGCCTATCATAATATTTTCTTTCGGTTGAAGGTTGAATTTGCTTACACTTTATAAGCATATTCCTATTGAGCTTGAACTGTGCCCGTTTTAAAGTTCCGCAGTAATCCATTGAGCATCAATAGTTTACGGCGTAGATGCGCTCTCAAGCATAGACCTTTAAACAGCGGCAATTCCTGCACTTTGCATGATGCGCCGTCCGGTCGCATGGCAGGATGCAAGACCACAACTGGGTTCTCCTACCTTGGGTGGAACGACGGCTTCACTCGCGGGGACATTCAGCTTGTCGGAGCGTGGGACCGGGTTTAATGGTCACTATATGACAACCCGCATTTTCATTGCCTTAACACTATCTGCCACTCTGCTGGTGGGTGGATGTAAAACTCTGGATACTGAATCGGAAGGCATCGACCCGGCGGCCTCTGGACCGCTGGGCGAACACACTGTGAGTGCACAACGTGCGGCATTTGCTCAACGGACTGTTGCAACCACAACAAATCCCCTGACCGCGAGGACAACGCTGTTGGATCAGGGCGATCCTGTAATGGTGACTGGTTATTCAGGCAATCTCGCTGAAGTGAGCTTGCCCGATGGACGCCTGGGTTTGATCGACAGCACACTTTTGGAGCAGGTGGAGCCTGAGATCGAAGTGGAGGATGTCCTGGTGCCCGTGTTGGGAGATGATTTTGTTGCACCCGGATTCCCCGTCACGCGGCCGAGCCCACCACCAGTGCCGGTTCCGCGTTCGCTCATTGAGGAAGCCAATGAACTGGAAATGCCCAGCATGGAGCCTTGAGCCGGTGCAGAAATCTTTCTCTTCCTCCAGAATTATGCGGCTGGGGAGATTCTGGAAACGAATTGTTGCATTGAGTGCAATGCTTGACTAATTCTCACGCTATTTTCCGCAAAACCACCTTTTTATTTTATGGCATCATCGACCACGCCCGCCCCGTCCACTGACTCGCATCAAGAACATGCTCACGATGAACATCATGAGCATGAGCTGGGCTTTTGGCAGAAATACATTTTTTCCACCGACCACAAAGTCATCGGCATTCAATATGGCCTGACAGCGCTGGGCTTTTTGCTCGTGGGCTTCGGGCTCATGATCCTGATGCGCTGGCAACTTGCTTATCCCGGTGAGGCAATTCCTTTCATTGGTAATTTGCTCAAGAACGTGCTGGGTGACCAGATGATCGGCGCGAATAACGAGATGACGCCCGACCTCTACAATTCGTTTGGAGCAATGCATGGCACGATCATGGTGTTCCTTGGAGTGGTGCCGCTGGCCTTCGGGGCTTTTGGCAACTACGTGGTGCCCTTGCAAATCGGCGCTCCCGATATGGCTTTCCCGAAGCTGAACATGGCGAGTTACTGGAGTTACCTCGTGGGTGGCGTGATTTTGTTGATGTCGTTCTTCGTGCCGGGTGGCGCGGCTAAGTCCGGCTGGACCTCGTATTCGCCGCTGGCAAGCTTTGCGGATACGGCGCTGCAAAATCCGGGGATCGAATATCATATGATCTTTAATGGTCAGACGATGTGGCTTCTGGGCATGGTGTTCCTGATTTCTTCATCGTTGCTGGGTTCGGTGAATTTTATCACGACCATCATCCAGCTCCGGGCCCCGGGGCTTACATGGATGCGTCTTCCCTTTTTCTGCTGGGCTCAGTTGGTCACGGCGTTTTTGTTGTTGCTGGCATTCCCGCCGCTGGAAGTGGCTGCGATCATGCAGCTCATGGACCGTCTGGCTGGCACCAGCTTTTTCCTGCCGACCGGTCTCATCGTGAATGGCGCGCAGGTAGCCATTAGTGGCGGAGGAAGCCCGCTGCTGTATCAGCATCTTTTCTGGTTCCTCGGGCATCCGGAGGTGTACGTGCTGATCCTGCCTGCGGTCGGCATCGTAGCCGAGGTCATTACCAACAATACGCGCAAGCCTTTGTGGGGTTACAAATCCATGGTTTTCGCCACCATCATCCTTGGCTTCCTCAGTTTTGTCGTATGGGCCCACCACATGTATTTGACGGGCATGGGTACAAAAGTGAGCGCGTTTTTCCAAACGACGACGGTGATTATTTCCATCCCGTCCGTGATTTTGATCACTTCACTGATCATCTCGCTGTGGGGCGGATCGATCCGGTTTAACACGCAGATGCTTTTTGCGACGGCCTTCCTGCCGATGTTCGGTATTGGCGGTCTGACGGGGCTTCCGCTGGCATTCAGCGCCATCGATCTTTATCTGCACGACACCTATTACGTCATCGCGCATTTCCACTACGTGGTCGCGCCCGGCACGATCTTCGGTCTGTTTGCGGGCATCTACTACTGGTATCCCAAAATGAGCGGACGAAAAATGAGTGAGCGATTAGGGAAGATGCATTTCTGGCCGTCGCTCGTATTTATGAATGGTATTTTCCTGCCGATGTTCATTCACGGCATGGCTGGTTTCCATCGCCGCTGGTACGATGGCGGTGCATCGTATGAACTCGCGCAAAATCTGCTTTGGCTCAACAAAGTGATGACGATCTCCGCGTTTTGCCTGGCCATCGCGCAGATCCCGTTCATCATTAATTTGTTCATTAGTTGGAAGTTGGGTCGCAAGGCGACTGACAATCCGTGGGACGCCACCACGATGGAATGGGCCACTCCCACTCCGCCTCCGCACGGTAACTTCCTCAAACCTGTCACCGTTTACCGCGGGCCCTATGAATATAGTGTCCCCGGCGAGACCAGAGACTTCTCACCACAATGGGAGCCGGATTCTAAATAAATCCAAGGCTTGCACTTTCGCGGCAGATCCACTTTCAATCTCTTCCTTCATTCATGGAAATCCCTTATACAGTAACTGCACGAGCCGACACCGGTCTCTGGAACGCCAAAATTGGTATTTGGCTCTTTCTCGCATCAGAGGTCATGCTCTTTGGCGGACTTTTCTCCGGCTATGTTTTCCTGCGTCTTGGCGCGGCGAGCACGCCTGACTACGACTGGCCGACTGAGCTCCTCAACGTCCCAATGGGATTTGTGAACACCCTCATCCTGATCGGATCCAGTGTGACTGTGATTCTCTCATGGTCGGCACTCAAGCTGCGGGAATATAACAAATTCAAAATCTGGATGAGCATCACCTTGCTGTGTGCGGTTGCTTTCCTCGGTATTAAAACGGTGGAGTACACCGAAAAGTTCACTGGCTACGGGATTTTTCTGAACGATGGAGCGGAGATTAAAGGCAAATATGCGACGGAGCAGGAGGGCTTTGTGACGATCGTGCCGAAGTATCCCGAGAAAGCGGAAGCAGCAGGTTTTACTCCAGCACCCGCCACGCTGGCGGTGCACGAGGGCTCGTATGTGATCCCGGTTGAGAATGTCGTCCGCTGGTCAAATTTTCAGCCAAGCTACAACACGTTTTATTCGATTTATTTCACACTTACCGGATTGCATGCGTTGCATGTGATTGGTGGAGTGGTGGTGTTGGGATATTTTCTATTCTTTGGCGGGCCGATGTGGCGGACTAATCCAGAGCATCTAGCCAACCGGGTTGAGGTCGGCGGTCTGTTCTGGCACTTTGTCGATCTGGTGTGGATTTTCCTCTTTCCGATCCTCTATTTGATGTAAATTATCTCTCTTGAATTATGGCGCACAGTGCAGAAGAAATTCGTAGTCACGTCCGGTTTTATATCGGCGTGTTTGTCGGGCTCATCATCCTCACCATTCTGACGGTGTGGATTGACCAGTTTCACATCGGAGCTGAGGACTCCGACGTGGGGAATACCATTGTGGGCCTTGCCATTGCCACGTTGAAGGCAGGATTGGTTGCCGCGTTTTTCATGCATTTGACGAGCGAGAAGCCGATGATCTTCCGCTTTCTGTTTGCCACTGTTGCATTTGTGATCGCCATGTTTATTTTGATGTTGCTGGCTCACTTCGATCCTATCGTGCCCGTATTCGTTCAGTGAAGCGCCCGTTTTTATGTCTCTGAAACTTTTCCACGTCCTGTTCATTTTCTTCGCAGCCATCGCCGCACTGGCTTTTGGAGTCTGGGGATTAATGACTGAGAGCGCCAATGCCGAAAATCAACTGCGCGTCTTGGGCGGAATCAGCACAGTCAGTGGAGTGGCATTGGCTGCATACGGAATCTGGTTTGCCTGCGTAAAGTCTAAAAAATTGATCACTTAAAAACCCAATGCTCCACAAAATTCCATATTCCATTCGTTTTATCGCATTGCTTGTAGCTGCATTGCTAGTCGCACCATCTGCGGATGCTTGCTCAGTGTGCTTCGGCAAAACCGGGGCTCCGATGACAGAGGCTGCCAATGGCGCTATCGTGTTCATGCTCGCATTATTAATGGGAGTGCTGGGCAGCTTCATCGGATTTTTTGTTTACCTCGCCCGCAAGGCCCGGAATCCACTGGCTGACCATGAAATTCTGGGTCAAATGATCGCTGCTGACGAACAGCGCGAGCTCAATCACCTTCGTTAATACATTTTATGCTGAACAAACTTTTTGGTCTTGCCGAAAACGCCTCTGATCATGGGCTGATGATTGATCACATGCTTGAGGTAGTGCATTGGTTCATGTTGGCGCTCTTTGTTGGCTGGACCGCGTTTTTCATCCTCACGCTCGTCAAATTTCGACGCTCCAAAAACCCCAAGGCAAATTATACGGGCACAAAATCGAAATTCTCCACTCACGCGGAAGTTGGCGTGGTCATTGTTGAGGCGATTCTGTTGCTCGGACTCGCTTTGCCGCTTTGGACTCAACGCGTAAATGCATTCCCCACGGCGGATCAAAATCCGGTAAACATCCGCGTCGTCGGCCAGCAATTTCTCTTCAGCATCCATTATCCAGGAGCAGACAACACGTTTGGTCGCACCTCGCCGGAGTTTGTGACGGACCAAAATCGTGTCGGCCTGGATCCATCCGATGAGGCGGCGCAAGACGATATCGTTGCCCTGAACTCGTTCCATGTTCCTACTGGCCGTCCGACAGTGATGCAGCTTTCGTCGAAAGATGTGATTCACAATTTTGCAGTGTATACCATGCGTGTCGCACAGGACATGATTCCTGGCTCCGAAATCCCTATGTGGTTCACGCCAGTGCGCACGGGCGAATGGGAAGTGATCTGCGGGCAACTTTGCGGCAACGGGCACTACAGTATGAAAGCAGTCATGACCGTTGAAGGTCCTGCGGAATTTGATGCGTGGCTTGCAAATCAGCGGCCGCTTGTTGAGTCGCTGTAAGACTCGCACCAGCACAGTGAATCCATCCACTCATTTCGCCCCACGCAGCCTCGCGATCTACTCATGGATCGTAGTGCTAGCCACCAGCGTATTGATTTTTGTCGGCGCAATGGTCACCACCAAAGACGTTGGAATGGCGGTGCCGGATTGGCCACTCAGCTTCGGAAGTGTGAACCCGCCAGGCTGGTGGCACATGGAAGGCGTGAATTGGGAGCACGGTCACCGACTCATGGGCTCGATCATTGGCCTGCTTGTCATCGGACTCTGCGTCGGACAATGGCGCTCACATCGTCAGTCATGGATCAAATGGCTTGGCGTGATTGCGCTCGTCGCCGTGATCCTTCAAGGCATCATGGGCGGCCTGCGTGTCACTCAAATTTCGCTCACATGGGCAATTTTCCATGGCTGTTTTGCGCAGGCATTTTTCGCGCTGCTGGTCGCCATTGCAGCGATCAACTCTGCAAATGTGAGCTCCCGCTTCACCACTCAAACTGCCTCAAAGCTAAAAGGCTTGCGCATCGCTTCGATCGCATTTTTCGCGGCGATTTACGGTCAACTCATCATTGGTGCGGTGATGCGTCATCACAAAGCGGGGCTGGCGATTCCCGATTTCCCGTTGGCCATGGGCAGGATCATTCCTCCTCTCGATTCTTTTGGAGTGATGATTCATTTTGCCCATCGTGCCTGGGCACTCGTGGTCATCGCGGCCGGTCTCTGGGTTGCTGTGGTGATTTGGCGCAACTGGGGACGCCGTCCTCAGATGGCGCTCATTGCTCATGGCATCGTTCTTTTGCTCGCGCTTCAAGTCACCCTCGGTGCGCTGACGATCTGGCATCAGCGCGCTGAGATCCCAACCACACTGCATGTCATCAACGGAGCATTTGTGTTGGGCTTGAGCATGGTCCTCATCGTGCGGGCATTTCTTTTTGTGAGCGGCAACGCGCTCTTCGCAGCAGACGCTCCCGCCAAACATCAGCAACCTGCCTTACAAGATGCCGCAGTATGAAATCCGCTGCACACCGCATGCGGATGGCCGTTGAGGAAGCGCCTCCCGAACGGCAGTCGCCCGTTTGGCTCACGGAATTTTCCACCCTCACAAAAGCCCGCCTCAACGCGCTGGTGCTCATCACCACGGTCGTCGGCTTTGTGCTGGCTTCACAGGACTCGCTGAATTGGTGGCTCCTCCTCGCCACTCTCGTCGGCACTTGGCTCGTGGCCGCCGGTGCAGCCGTGCTCAATCAGGTCGTCGAGATTCAGCAGGACGCCCTCATGGAGCGCACACGCGATCGACCGCTGGCAAAAGGTTCAATGCCCTCCCGGCAGGGTTTGGGCATGGGATTAATTTTATCCGCATCCGGTCTTCTCATCCTCGCATGGCAGGTCAATGCCATTGCGACATGGGTGGCATTTCTCACACTCGTGATTTACGTGGCAATCTACACCCCGCTCAAACGCACCTCATCCACCTGCACCCTGGTCGGAGCGGTGGCCGGTGCTTTGCCGCCGATCATTGGCTGGGTGGCCGCTGACGGCGCGCTGGGCATCGAAGCAGCATTTTTATTCGGGCTGCTCTTTTTCTGGCAACTGCCGCATTTCCTCGCAATCAACTGGCTCTACCGCGAGGAATACGAACGCGCAGGCTTTGTGATGTGGAGCAACGGTGATGATTCTGGCGCGCGCACGTCGCGGCTGATCCTTATTTTCACCGTCATGCTCGTGGCACTGACAGTGGCAATGATCCCGCCAGCATTTGCCTCCTGGAGCGCCGTGGTGAGCGCGACTGTGCTCGGATCGATCCTCTTTATTTTAAGTATCCGCTTTGCCCTGCACCGGACACGCACTGCTTCCCGCACGCTCTTCTTTGCAACGCTGTTTTATCTGCCCCTGCTGCTGTCAGCGATCATTTTTGGGAATTAGCCGCTTATGGAAGAGGGCAGCGTAAACATTCCGGCGGAGCCAATCTGCGTGGACATTGTGCTGCCTCTTGAAACGTCCGAGGAGCCGGATGCGCAGCGCATGGCGGTTGCTGAGAAGTTGAAGGTTAAGCCATCGCGCATCGTGGATCTTCGATTGCTCAAGCATTCCATTGATGCGCGCCAGCGTCAGATCAAAATCCAACTCCGCTTCGCCGTGGGTCTCGACACGGCACTTCCGCCGGAGCCTCTGCTCGTGCCGGATTATCCCGCTGCCTCCTCGCAGGCAAAACCGGTGATCATTATCGGTGCCGGGCCTGCCGGATTGTTTGCGGCATTGCGTTGTCTGGAGCTCGGCTTCAAACCCATCATCCTCGAGAGGGGTAAAGACGCGTCCGCGCGGCGTTTTGATCTAGGGCCGATTCTCAAGCAAGGTATCGTCATTGAGGATTCCAACTATTGCTTCGGCGAGGGTGGGGCGGGGACGTTTTCCGATGGCAAACTTTACACCCGCGCGACGAAGC
>JBGTCP010000533.1:0-7606 GCA_041748815.1 Chthoniobacterales bacterium | reverse complement strand
CTGCTACCGTGGCATCCGCCATCGCCGTGGACTTCCTGTCCGTGGCCAGCGCACATCCACCAATGCCCGCACCCGTAAGGGAGCACGTAAGACGGTCGGCGTGCAGCGCAGCAAGTAATTTTATCCGGAAGAAAATAACCCAAACCCATTCCCATGGCCGACGAAGAGACTAACCAACCCGCACCTGCAGAGCCCGAGGCTCCAGCAGAAACCCCTGCAGCTCCTGCTGCTGAAGCCGCCGAAGCGCCTGTTGCTGCAGAAGCAACCGCACCTGCCGCCGAAGCCACAGAAGCTCCCGCTGCCGAAGCAAGCGCACCAGCTGCCGAAGCCACAGAAGCTCCCGCTGCCGAAGCAAACGCACCAGCTGCTGAAGAAACCAAGGCCAAAGCTGGTAAGACTGCCAAGAAAAAAGCTGCTGCCGCTGCAGCAGCGACGCCCAAAGCAGAAGCAGGCCCCGCACCTACCGCCGCCGAGCTTCTCGATCCCGATCTTCTCGATCAGCCCAAGATCATCAAGGCCAAGGGCAACAAAAATGTCACCAGTGGCATTGCTCACGTGCTCGCTACCTTCAACAATACTCTTGTTAGCATCACAGACTTCAGCGGCAACGTGCTCGGCTGGTCCAGTGCAGGCAAAGTGGGCTTCAAAGGCTCCCGCAAAAGCACCGCATACGCTGCACAGATGGTTGCGCAGGACGCCTCCCGTCAGGCGATGGGCCACGGCCTCAAAGAAGTCGAAGTCCGCGTCAAAGGCCCAGGTGCCGGACGCGAATCCGCAGTCCGCGCTCTTCAGGCCGTCGGTCTCGAAATTTCCCTCATCAAAGACGTTACCCCGGTGCCGCACAACGGCTGCCGCCCTCCGAAACAACGCCGCGTCTGATCCGCAGAGTTCATTTTTAATTTTTTCACACCATGGCACGATACACAGGCCCAAAAACCAAACGCAGCCGCCGCTTCGGAGTTCTTATCTCCGGATCTGCAAAAGCCTTCGAACGCAAAAACTACGCTCCAGGCGTGCACGGACCACGCGGTGGCCGCCGCAAACTCTCGGAATACGCAGTGGCGCTCGCTGAGAAGCAGAAGCTCCGTTTTCAGTATGGAGTTTTGGAGAAGCAATTCCGTGGTTACTACGAAGTGGCGTTGCATCGTCGTGGTATCACCGGCGAAATCCTGCTCCAATTGCTGGAGTGCCGTCTGGACAACGTGATTTACCGCCTCGGTCTCGCTAAAACGCGTGAAGGTGCGCGTCAGTTCGTGAGCCACGGCCACGTGACCGTCAACGGTCGCAAGGTTAACATTTCCTCCTTCAACGTGAAACCCGGTGATAAAATCGGCGTTCGTGATAACCCAAAATCGAAAAGCCTCGGCTCGAAGAACGTGGAGATGACCCAGATCACACCCGTCCCCCAGTGGATGTCTTTCGACAAAGAAGCGATGGAAGGCGAAATGACCTACATCCCATCGCGCGACGAGATTGCACCAATCGTAAACGAGCAGCTCATCGTCGAACTCTACTCCAGGTAAGGCTCTCACCTCTTCCCGGCCAGTTGTCCCTCCACAAGTTTGCTGTGGCAGCCACTGCATTGCTGCACCGCACCACGGCCACGTCCGTTCTGTCCGTCTCTGGCGGTCGGTTGCCTCAACCCGCCGCCGCCCCTCAATTCAAATACCGCCCAACCAGCGCACTCCACCTCTCCGGAGTAATCCTCACCGCATCTTTCGCCTGCTCCGGCGTCGGCTGCCATACCTCTGCGGGCAACGTCCTCAGATACTGCAGCGATTCGATCTCCACCGTCCCAGTCCACGAAGGATTGCGCACACCCAACCGCCGTGGACGAAAATTCGCTGCGGGATCACTCCACACCCGCACCACCGTCGCCGCATGCGCACCCAGGTTTGCACCCTTTGCAATCTCCGGCTGCAACCGCAAATCCAGGACACGATGATTTGCCCCGTCCACATCCTGCTCGCCATGGTCTGTGACCGCCAATAGCGCAGGCAACAACACAGCTTGCGAGTCCGGCACAGGCAGACCGAACGAAGGCAGCGTTACTTTCCTCGCACTCTGGGTCTCAGGGACGAGTGAAAGCAGTGGCTCGACGATGTCACGCGGCCAGGCCCACACGGTCTGACCGACGCGGCATAAAATGATGGTTTGGCCTGCAAAACCTGCCTCGATTTTGAGGCGTTCGGGGTATTGCACTTGCACCCGGACCGTGGCATTCACCCCTGCGGCGTTATCCACCACCGTGGTGGTCGAAAGCGTGGCGTCAATTGCCCGGTTCCCGCTGCGGCTCTCCTGCAAAAAGGTATCCACCAATGGCGTCAGCATCTGCCCGGACACATCGTAGGCATTTTGTGCCGGCGATAGAACTGTGCCCACTAAAAAAATAAATCCGGCGGCTGTGGCTTTCATCTCGTGAGTTTACATTGTGTGAGCATGCACTATACCTAATGGCGAATGTTCCTTTCTTCAACGGGTTTTGTGCTGATGTCTCTCGCCGTGAGTGGAATGGATTTTGCCCTGCGCGAGTCGACCATCTCAGGCAAGGTCATTATTGCGTGTCTGTTTTTTGCATCGATCTTCAGCTGGTCGATCATGATCACCAAGTTCCGCATCGTGAATCATGCTCGTCGGCAAAATAACCGTTTTCTGGATGAATTTTACAAGGATCGCAAACCGTTGCGTTTGTATGCACAGAGCCATCGATTCGACGGTGCACCATTATTCCATGTGTATCGCACGGGTTGCAAAGAAATGACCTTTCATCTTCTGGGTTCGCCGGAAGTGGACGAGAGCTTCGAGGGCCGTGTGGAAGTGGCGGTGCCGATCACGCCCGCACAAATGCGTGCTGTGACATCCTCCATGGAGCGCGCAGTGGGCGAGGCCGGGCTTCGATTGGAAAGTCAGCTCATTCTGTTGGCCACAGTCGTCAGTGCCGCTCCATTCTTGGGTTTGCTGGGTACGGTCTGGGGCGTGATGGATACATTCAGCGGGGTGGCCATGGAAGGCGCTGCAAATATTCAGGCAATGGCCCCCGGTGTCTCTGGAGCTTTGCTCACGACCGTAACGGCTTTGCTGGTGGCGATCCCTGCGATGTTTGGTTACAATTATCTCGTCACCAGCATCAAGGCACTCATTGTGCAGATGGATAACTTCGCGTCCGAGCTGGCCTCCGAGTTCGACCACAAATATGTCGGGCTCTCCAACAAACGTTCGCCCTTTGACGTGTGATGAGAAAGTATTCTGACCGCGCGGGGCTTAGCACGCTTTCAGAGATCAACGTGACTCCGTTGCTCGATCTTGCGTTTGTGCTCCTGATTATTTTCATGATCTGCACACCATTGCTGGATCAAAGCATCGAGCTGCAGGCACCGACCAGCGATGCTGCCACGACCGATGTGGACCCCAGCCTGGTGCGCATCATCTCGATTGATCAAGCAGGCATCATTATTCTCGGAGAGGATGAAATCTCCCCGGACGCCCTCGAGGGACGGCTGCGTGAAATGAATGCTGCCGGTGAACTGGAGGCAGTGGTGATCCGCGCTGACCACGAATTGCCGGTGCAACGCCTCGTGGATATCATGGATGCTTTGCAGCGCACCGGGATCACGCGCGCCGGAGTCGTGACTCAGCGTCCAGGGCAGTGAGAGACCGCGCGATGAACGAGGAGCGGGCATTCAGAACCAACATGGTGCTCATTGGCGGCGTGCATGTATTGCTGATCGCGCTCTTCTTTCTGGGTCCGTGCAAACAGGAGAAGGCTGAATTGGAATCGGTGGCATGGATGGATCCCGCGCTTTTCAATGAACCTGTGCTCCCGGATCCCGACGAAATCGACCCGACTCCGACCCCTACTCCGAAGCCGGATGCATCGCCGAGTCCGACCCCCATGCGCGGTGAGATTCCCATTCCTACGCCCACGCCGCCTCCCACTCCGACACCTACGCCAACCCCCCGTCCGACTCCCACTCCTACCCCCACACCGCGCCCGACACCTACGCCAACTCCCAAGCCAACCGCCACTCCGACCCCGACTCCCCGGCCAACAGCTACTCCCACGCCCCGTCCGACCGCAACCCCCACGCCACGTCCAACTGCGACCCCCACACCAAGTCCCACTGCAACTCCGACACCGCGTCCGACCGCCGCTCCCACGCCTGCAGCGACGCCACGACCAACCGCAACTCCTGCTCCTGCGGCAACACCGCGGGTCGAACGCGCCCAGCCTGTTACTCCCGGCACTACCGAAGGCACCGGCACCTCCACCACATCTTCCTCATCCGATCACGGCTGGTATTTGAGTATGATCCATGATCGTTTTCGCGGTCAATGGAACCAGCCCACCAGTGTGATCGAAAACCGCAGCCAGTTCGTCACCACCGTGCGCATCCGCATCGAACGCGATGGCAGAGTTTCCTCAGCCCGCATCATCCGCGCCTCTGGCAACCCGGTGATGGACCAATCCGTGCAGGAAGCTATCACCCGCGTCCAGCGCATCCAGGCACTCCCCGACGGACTCGGCCAGGGCGCTTACGAGATCAATATCAACTTCGAGTTGGATTAGGGCGGATTTGTCATGAGCTCCCGGCTGAGGTATGTTGAAGTTCCTCATTATGCCCAACTCCACCTACCCCTGCTACGTTGCCAGTCGCGCTGAGCAACCCAATACCGACCTCGAAGTTATTGACAAATTTTCCGGCGAAGTTGTGAGCCGTGTTCCACTTGCCGATGTGGCGACGATTGATCGGGCGATCTCTGCGGCAGTTGCAGCAGCGCCTGCCATGGCGCGGATGGCTCCCTTTGAACGTCAGGCGGCTTTGTTGCATTGCGTCGGGCGCTTTAAGGATCGCAGCGATGAGCTTGCGCAGATCCTGTGCATTGAAGCAGGCAAGCCCATCAAAGATTGCCACGGTGAAGTGACGCGCCTGATCGAAACGTTCCAAATCGCAGCCGATGAATCGGTTCGCTCTCATGGGGAAGCGTTGCAACTTGAGCTGGGAGAGCGGAGTCGGGGTTATCGCGGATTCACCAAACGGGTGCCGGTTGGTCCGTGCTCGTTCATCACGCCTTTCAATTTCCCCCTGAATCTCGTGGCCCACAAAGTGGCTCCCGCAATTGCTGCAGGATGTCCGTTCGTTCTGAAACCTGCAAGCCGCACTCCGCTCGGGGCGTTGCTCATCGGTGAGATCCTGGCTGAGACGGATCTGCCTGAAGGTGCTTTTTCCATTCTGCCATGTTCGAGAGACGGAGCTGAGCTTTTCACGACGGATGAGCGATTGAAGCTGCTGAGCTTCACAGGCTCACCGGATGTGGGATGGGAGCTCAAATCTAAAGCCGGGCGTAAGAAGGTGACATTGGAGTTGGGCGGCAATGCTGCTTGCGTATTGGATGAAGGTGCGGATTTGGACGACGCCATTCCACGGCTTATAACAGGGGCCTTTTATCAATCCGGACAAAGCTGCATTTCGGTGCAGCGGATTCTAATACATGAATCAGTGGCAGCGGAGTTGGAATCCCGGCTGGTTGCGGAGACGCGGGAACTGAAATCCGGCAATCCAGCGGATGAAGATACTTTCATTGGTCCTATGATCTCCGAAGACGCAGGGAAGCGTGTGGAGAAGTGGATTTGCGAAGCTGTCGATGCCGGAGCGGAATTGCTGTGCGGCGGCCAGCGTGAAGGCTCGATAGTGGAAGCCACGTTGTTAAAAAATGTGCCGCTGCATCTGCCCGTTGTGTGTGAGGAGGTTTTTGGTCCGGTGGCAGTGCTGGAGACTTTTCCCGATTTTGACGATGCGTTGAGGCGTGTGAATGACAGCAAATATGGCATTCATGCCGGAGTATTCACGCCGCGCATTGATCATGCATTGAAGGCGTGGGACGAGCTGGAGGTGGGCGGAGTGCTCATCAACGAGATCCCCTCCTGGCGGGTCGACCACATGCCCTACGGTGGAGTGAAAGAGAGCGGACTCGGCCGCGAAGGCGTGCGATACGCCATGGAAGACATGACAGAAATCCGCACCCTGGTTTTCCGCGGGTGACCGGAAAAACTTTAATATTTCAATTTTTAAATTAAAATATTGAATTAACGCCTGGAGTTTGTTTATTTTTCTGGCGTGCCGCGTTCTTCGATCACTCCAGAATTTGTCTCTCAGTGCCCTGTTTGCAGCAGTGAGATAGCGATCATGTCGCTGGCATGCACCTGCTGCAACACGCGGATTGAAACCACACTTCCCGTGCCACGCTTTTTGGCATTGCCGCTGGATCTGCAGGAGTTTGCGATGATTTTTCTGCGCTGCCGTGGCAACATTCGTGAAGTGGAAAAGGAGCTGGGGATTTCCTACCCCACTGTCTGCAAACGGCTCGACCTTTTGAATGAAATGCTCAGTGAGACCGGCCGCTCAAAAGGCCGCCAACGTGTACTCGAACGCCTGTCAAGGGGAGAGATCTCTGTGAGCGAAGCCACACGATTACTCAAAACCCGATCAGCACATGGACAATAGCAATATAGAAACGTTGTTTTCGGTATTCAGAAGAATCGACTTTTTTAGTTTTCTTTTTCTGGTGGTATTTTTGGCGCCGCTGGTGGCATTCCATCGCATGATCCGACCCCGCTCAAAGGGCTGGTGCTTGTGGGGGGCTATGACGGTCATGTCACTTTTAGTTTTCGCTAAGTCTTCAGACGAGTCTGTGTTGCTTGGGGTTCTGGTGTTGTTTGGCTCAGTGCCAGCCGGGATTTTCCTGTATCGAAAGTGGCTGCTTGGTCAACTGACTGAGACAGAGCGCATGCCAGGTGGAGAATCGTTTCGTGCATGGTTCTCGCCGGGGCGAGTTTTCTTTGCGTTGATTGCAGCCTTCGTCGGGGCATGCGGAATCGGGGTCTGGTTGGAGAGCTGGAATGGACTTTGGATCACCATTCCGCTTTCATTGTTGGTTCTTGGGATTTATCCGATTGGATTGACGTTGATGCATTCTGAAACTGCGACAGAAATGCCTCACAACTCTGAGCAGCGGCAGGTCTTGGAGATGTTGCGGGAAGGGACGATCAACGTGGAGGAGAGTCAGCAGCTTCTTACGGCGCTTGCGACTGGTGATGGGTTATCGCGAGTGGTGGCTCCGGTGCGCTGCATGCCGGTGTTTGCTTCGGGGATGGTCTTGCTCTTGTTGGGGTTTTTTATCCCATGGTTTTATGTGAATGCCGCAACTGAACTTCCGAGGTTGATGGGGCAGGTGCTGCCAATGAGTCCGGATGTTACCGCTCAGTTGGGAAACATGGTTGCCAACATGGGTGGAACGTCGGTTTATGCGGGAGATCTGGCCAATGGCCTGGGGTGGTTTGTGTTGCTCTTTGGCGGAGCTTCAGCAGTGTTGCCGTTTTTTCTACAAAGCCAGAATTTGGAAGTCCGCCAAGTAAAGTTGCTCCGCATGCTCTTGCTGGCTTCCGCCACACTTCTCCTGCTCTATGTGGGAGTGCGTACTCTACGATATGTCCACGTTGGCTGGTTGGTTACTCTGCTTGCCCTCGTGTGCCTGTGGATCGAGGTCGTAATGAGTGGCCTCAACCGTAATAAGGAACGAGCGTCAGGCTAATGGCATCAGAGGGTAT
>JBGTCP010000532.1:0-3536 GCA_041748815.1 Chthoniobacterales bacterium | reverse complement strand
AATTGTCCGGAAAATGCGTGCTTCCGTGTGTTTATTCGGGCCGTTGCTGGGCCGTGAAAACGAGGCGACCGTTTCTCTCCCCGGCGGGTGCGTGATCGGCGACCGTCCGATTGATCTGCATCTCAAAGGCTTCGAAGCGCTGGGTGCTGCGATTCGTGTGCAGGATGGCAATGTGAAAATCCTTGCCCCTGAACTCCGTGGCACCACCGTGAATATGAGCGGCGCCCACGGGTCCACCGTGCTCGGGACCGACAACATCCTTATGGCAGCTGTGCTGGCCGAAGGCACCACGATTATCGAAGGCGCGGCCTGCGAACCCGAGGTGGTCGATCTGGCAAATTTCCTCACAAAAATGGGTGCCAACATCACTGGCGCAGGCACCTCCACAATTACTGTCGAAGGCGTGAAAGAGTTAAATGGCACCGAGCATGAAGTGATCCCTGACCGCATTGAGGCAGGCACATTCCTCGTTGCGGGAGCGATCTGCGGGGACGGAGTGAAACTCGAACGCGTCAACCCGGGCCATCTCGCAGCGGTCACCGGCCCACTGAAAGCGTGCGGATATAAAATTGCGACGGATTCCGATTCCATCACGATTCACCCGAATGGCACGCCCAAGCCGCTCAACATCACCACCGAGCCCTACCCCGGATTCCCCACCGACATGCAGGCGCAGATGTGCGCATTGCTGAGCTACGTGCCGGGCATGAGCATCATCACCGAGCATGTTTTTCCTCAGCGATTCATGCATGTTGCAGAACTTAAACGCATGGGCGCAAATATCAGCCTCGAAGGTGCAACCGCCGTGCTCCATGGAGTCGAGAGCATGAGTGCTGCACCAGTGATGGCGAGCGACCTCCGCGCCTCTGCCGCCCTCGTCCTCGCCGCCCTTCATGCCGCTGGCGGCACTGAGATCCACCGCGTTTATCACATTGACCGCGGCTACGAATCCATTGATGAAAAACTCCGCCTGCTCGGTGCGCACATCGAGCGAAGCAAAGCATAACGATTCACCAACTTCTTCGCATGTCCCTCGCCCGCACCATCAGCGCCTACTCCAGCGCAGCACGCCCTGACCACTGGCTGAAAAATATCTTCATCTTTTTCGGCCACGGAGTCGCCATCCTCCTGCTCGATATTCCGATCACGACGGAGAACGTATTTCTCATTGTCTATTCGCTCATTCCCGCATGCCTCGTGGCGTCTGCGAATTACATCATGAACGAGATCCTGGACGCGCCCTTTGACCGGATGCATCCGACCAAGAAATTCCGGGCTGTTGCAACGGGTGAAGCGAAGGAAGGAATTCTGTGGGGCCTCATGGTACTTTTGCTGATCGTGGCATTCGTAATAGCATGGCCGGTATTTAATGCGGGCTACCTCATTGCGCTTGGGCTGCTGTTTGCGAGCGGTATTGTTTACAACGTGCGCCCGGTGCGGCTCAAAGACCGCGCGTTTGCGGACGTCATTGCGGAGTCCTTCAACAATCCGATCCGTCTTTGGCTGGGTTGGTACGCCATTGCTCCGTCTGATTCCGTCCCGCCACTTTCCATCGTCCTCGCATGGTGGTTCTTCGGCGCGCTGCTCATGACCGGCAAGCGATATTCCGAATATCGATTCATCGGCGACGCTGAGCGCAGCGGCAACTACCGCCGGTCCTTCAAGACTTACACGGAAAAATCCCTGCTCATCGCCATGATCACCTACGCAAATTTGTTCTGCTTCTGCGGTGGAGCGGCCGTCGCCTTTTACAGGCCCAATCTGGTGTTCGTTTTCCCTGTCATCGTTGCTGCGGTCGGTGCGTATTTCCATAAAGCAATCAGCGAGGAAGGCGCAAAACTGGAGCCGGAAAAATTGCTTCAGAATCCGCTGCTCATTGTCTGCCTCATTATTTCCATGGGCCTTACTGCTGTGCTCGCATGGTCCCCCATCGACCTCACACACTACTTCCATTTTTTCGAACTCATCGATGGAAGCTCTGAATGATTCCACCCGCTCGACTGAGCGGATTTTCTCCCGCATGCGCGTGATGGCAGGCAATGCTAAATCGGAGCTTTTGCCCGACAGCGTCGTGGTCCCAACTCCAGGGACAGAAATTTTTTGTCACATCAGCGACAGCCGGATTCTTTCCCCTGCGGGCTTCGATCATCTCATCTCACTGAGCCACAAAACTGCCACTACCGTCGGCAGTGTTGCTTGGAATCTTGTGGAAAAAGCGGGACTGCCCGCGCGTGCACCCGGACGCGCGGTATGCCGCAAGCTTGGCATCTCCGAAGTCGTGGGTGGCCGTGTGATCTACCAATCCCACCCCAACCTGATGGAGCACTATTTTGCAAAACCCGGCGTCGCAAGCATCCCGGAGCCGCAGCCGATGGATGCGATCTACTCCAACGTCGTGACCGTGTTTGGCATCGGCAAGCTGCCCATCATCGGGGCCACGCTGGCATCGGCGGTGACCTGCGCAGCTGTGTGGCCCGTGGCAATTTTGCTCCCGATCCCCGCTCTGGTTCCATTCCTCTGCGTGCTCGCAATCGCCTCCAGCGTGCTTTGCGCGAAGCTCGAGAAATGGTCACAGCGTGCATTTTTTGCCGAAGATCCGCGGGAGGTGGTGCTCGACGAAGTCGCCGGCATGGCAGTCACCCTGGCTATTGCAGGCGCAGGTGCCAGCGTGCCCGCCATCTTGGTGGCGTTTTTTGCGTTCCGGTTTTTCGATATTTTTAAATTTGGTGTGCATTGGATCGAGACCACAGGCTGGCAGGGAATGATCGTGTGGGACGACGTGCTCGCAGGCATCTACGCCGGCATCCTGACGCTGGGCGTGCTTTGGCTCCTCTAGTAATGCAGATGAAAGTGGCGGTGTTGCACGCCGCCGTGATCATGGATGTCAGGATCCTTGTCGTCGGGTAGGGCTTGTGTGTGAACCGAGTCCGGCAAATGGCGATGGGTTCTCCAAATCCAGAATTGATACCACCAAATCGGAAGACTTACCGCTATGAGAGCGAGCGCAAAAATAGAGGCCGTGACAGCGTAGCCGATATCGGACACAAGCCATCCGGCGAGCGGATAGGAGAGGCCCCAGCCAGCATGACTCAGTGCGAAATGCGCTGAGAAGATGGACGTCCTCTCAGCGGGTGCGCTGGATCCTGCCAGGATTTCGTTGCCACAGATGCCGAGGATTGCCTGGCCCGCGCCCAGAGTTGCAAGGATTGGGAAGAGTGCCGGATAGGAACCTGCCACCGATGCTGCAAGCAGGCCGACCACCATCGCCGCCGCCATCCATCGACGGAGCGCGGCTCGGAGGCTGGGGAATTTTGCATACAAAAATCCACCCGCCACTGAGCCAGCTCCATAGGTTGCCATCAGCCAGGCATAGTGTGCATCGCTAAGCGCGAACTCAGATTTGATCCGCCCGATAGTCCCGACCAACACGAAAGCGCCCGCGATGCTGGTTTGCAATGCAAGCAGCAAGGTAAGGCGCAGGGGCCAGCGCGACAGCATGGCTGAAATACCGGCCCACGCTTTGCTGTTGCTTGGAT
>JBGTCP010000531.1:0-4959 GCA_041748815.1 Chthoniobacterales bacterium | reverse complement strand
GCTTGTAACCGATATCGCCGACATGTGCCAGCCAGCCGAGATTTTGCACTACCATGTCGAGCTCATGCCCATGAATGATCAGGATTCGCCGTCCATCGGCTGTCGTGTGGATCGCATTTTTCTGAATCTGAATCGCGCCGTAAGATCCAAAGAATTTCTGCACAAACTCGTCATGATTGCCCGGAATGTAGATAAGTTTGGTTCCTTTTCGACTCGTGCGCAGGAGTTTTTGCAGGACGTCATTGTGTGTCTGGGGCCAGTAGATGCCGCGCTTGAGTGCCCAGATGTCAAGAATATCGCCGACCAGATACAGGGTGTCGAATTTATGGTTTTTAATAAATTCGAGCACTGCCTCGGCTTTACACCCGCGTGTGCCCAAGTGAATATCGGAGATCCAAGCTGCTCGGTAATGTCCCATAACTTATTCACAGGTTATTCACAATTTCGCTTTCGCAAAGCCTCGTATTGTAACGATTTTGTCACATTGAGTCGTCGAGGAGTCGCTGCGCAAGAGCATTTCCGAACATCAAATAAGCCCTCCGAGTTGCGGGTTTTGTGATATTCAAGACGTTGAGTTAAGGCTTCCATCTTGGGATTGTGGTGATTAAGTTCTGGCGGAAATGACCCCCGCTTCCGACGAACCTCTGCATCCAGGCGAGCTTCCGCCCGCTGTTCTCAAAGATCCGCGATTTCAAGCGCTTCAAAATTCTTATTGGCGCAAAAACCTCTGGTTTATGGCTGTGCTCATGGTGATCTGGGCCGCTGCCGGGCTGGGATGCGGAGTGCTCTGGGCGGATCACCTTAACGAATACCAGTTGTTTGGATCGGGACTGCCACTCGGATTTTGGTTTGCTCAGCAGGGGAGTATCATTGTGTTTGTCTTTCTCATCCTCATTTATTGCATCGGGATGAATCTGCTGGATCGTCAGCACCACAAAGACCTCGTGAAAATCGCGGAGGAGCCCCGATGAGCATCCTTGCCTGGACGTACATTTTTGTCGGGCTGAGTTTTTCGCTGTATCTTTTCATTGCCTGGTGGAGCCGGGTTGCAGATACGCGTGGATTTTACGTGGCCGGCCAAGGAGTGCCTGCTGCTGCGAATGGCATGGCCACGGCGGCGGATTGGATGAGCGCGGCTTCTTTTATTTCCATGGCCGGTCTCATCTCGACGATGGGCTACAGTGGCGGCGTTTACCTGATGGGCTGGACCGGCGGGTATGTCTTGCTGGCGTTGTTTCTAGCGCCCTATCTCCGGAAATTTGGTCACTTCACGGTGCCGGATTTTGTGGGCGACCGCTACGAGTCCAATGTAGCCCGGTTGGTGGCATTGATCTGTGCAATTTTTGTGAGTTTTACGTATGTGGCAGGCCAAATGCGCGGAGTGGGCGTAGTGTTCAGCCGCTTCTTGGAAGTGGATATTAACGTCGGTGTGATGATTGGTATGGCCATCGTTTTCATCTACGCAACGCTCGGCGGAATGAAGGGCATCACATGGACGCAGGTCGCGCAATACTGGGTGCTCATCACCGCGTTCATGATCCCTGCGATAGCCATCAGCATCAAACTCACAGGGCAACCGATCCCACAGATCGGGCTCGGCAGCACGCTGAATCCAGAGCTTGTGCAGGGCACGAGCGTCTATCTGTTGGAGAAGCTCAATCTCATTCAGCAGGACCTGGGGTTTGGAAGCTACACGGAGGCATTTGGCGGACGGTGGGATAAGTGGAATGTGTTTTTTGTGGCAGCGGCATTGATGGTGGGCACAGCAGGTCTGCCGCATGTGATCGTGCGGTTCTACACGGTGAAGTCTGTGAAAGCCGCACGCTGGAGTGCATTCTGGGCGTTGCTTTTCATCTCGATACTTTATCTGACCGCTCCGGCCACGGCGGCTTTTGCGCGGTATTTCATGCTCGAGAATCTCAACGGCAAAACTGCTGAGCAACTGCCTGGATGGTTTCAGAATTGGAATAAAACCGGCCTCATCCTGTGGTTGGACGATGGTGATGGCATGGTGCGGTTCAGCGGCAGGGAGGATAACGAAATCTTCCGGAGTGGCGCGCTGACGGCCACTGAGGTCACGAATATTTTTGTCGGGCATGAGCAGTGGCTTACATCCGCTGGAGTTGCTGGTGCGGATGGCCGGGCTGTGATGCGCGGGCTTGCGCTCTCGGGTCCTGACCCCGACATCATCGTGCTGGCATCGCCGGAGATGGCAGAGCTGTCGAATTGGATCATCGCATTTATGGCGGCGGGAGGATTGGCGGCGGCGCTTTCCACGGCCAGCGGTCTGTTGCTGGTGATCTCGTCCAGCGTGGCGCATGATTTGTATTACCGAATGTTAAAGCCCGACGCCTCGGAGAAGCAACGGCTGCTGGTGGGACGGGGAGTGATCGGGGTCGCGGTGATCATTGCGGGCATCTTTGGGATTTATCCACCCGGGTTTGTGGGACAGGTGGTGGCATTTGCGTTTGGGCTCGCGGCAGCGAGCTTCTTCCCGGCCATTGTGTTGGGGATTTTCAGCAAGCGAGTTGGCACAGTGCCGGCTGTTGCCGGCATGATCGTCGGCATTGGATTCACGGCGTTTTACATTATCGGCACGGTCTTTCTTAAAATGCCTCTGTGGTCGTTCGGACTTTCAGAAAATGGCATCAGTCCGCAAGGGATCGGAACTGTAGGTATGGTGATTAATTTTGCGGTGACCCTCGGGCTCACTCCGTTCTTCCCGCCTCCGAGCAGCAAGGTGCAGGATTTGATCGATGCAGTGCGCGAGCCTGAACTTGCGGGTGGGCCGGTCGAGATTGAGCAGGCGATCGATCATTAGCCGTTTGCAAGAAAGATCATCTTTTTGTGAACAGTAGGCGTTATCTTGAGGATGAAATTATCGGGCATACCATGGGATCGGAAAAGTGCGCTTGTGCGACTGGCGGACTGGATGCCGCATGCCCGCGAATATGCGTCCACGCGCAACTTTGATCGCCACGGACACGACCACGTAAGCCTGCTTTCCCCTGCCATTCAACGCCGCCTCATCACTGAAGAAGAGGTGGTGGCCGCAGTGTTGCAGGAATATCCGCTCCGGGCTGTGGAGAAATTTGTGCAGGAAATTCACTGGCGCACTTACTGGAAAGGCTGGCTGGAGGGGCGTCCGCAGGTGTGGGCTGATTACAGGGCAGCCCTGAGCCGCATTGATCGTGAAGCCTGCGAAGGGTATGGCGCAGCCACCGGGGGCAACACCGGCATTGAGTGCTTTGACCATTGGGTAAACGAACTGATAGAGACCGGATATCTTCACAATCATGCTAGAATGTGGTTTGCGAGTATTTGGATCTTCACTCTGCGCCTTCCGTGGGAGTTGGGTGCGGAGTTTTTTGAGTCGCATCTTCTGGATGCGGATGCCGCGTCAAACACACTTTCCTGGCGATGGGTCGCGGGGCTGCAAACTGCCGGGAAGATCTATGTCGCCACTGCTGCCAACATCCAGCGTTACACCGAAGGCCGGTTTTTTCCGCAGGGTCAACTCAACGAAAAGCCCGAATCACCGCGAGGTCCGGCGAATCATCCCGCCCCCGTTTACGAGGAATTTCCACGGTTGCAGGATTTGCAGCTTGGTGATCGTCCGGGACTTTGGGTCCACCCGGAGGATCTATCGGTGGAAATGATCCAGCCGGGACGGAGATGGGATTACATTGCTGTCACACCCAACGTGCCAGCCCCACAGAGCCTTGCGCACTCTGAGCTGAATGAGGAAGCTTCCAGCGATGCGCTAGAGCGCATCTCGCGCGGGTATGGCAGCATTTTGCCGGAGACCAGTGCTGATGCCATCCTGCGCTGGGCGCTGGGGAATCAGCTTCAGGAAATCGTGGCAGCGAAACCATTCGTGGGCCCATGGCTTGAACTGGCGGATGAACTGGAACGCATCGCACTCAAACGCGGGATCCGGGTTCGCTGGTTCCGCAGAGAATGGGACACGCAATTATTTCCTCAAGCTCGCCGGGGATTTTTTCCATTTTGGCAATCGTGCCTGGGTCGCTTGCAAAATTCGGATGCAGGATAGATCAGGCATGCTACTTTCTTTTATGCAACTCCGAGTTCCAATAATAGCTGCCCTCAGTGCGATGCCGATGTTTCTGGGCGGATGTGGGCAGGCAGTTTCCACCGAGCCCGCCGTTTCCATGACCGAACCCGCGAACAATACCCGAACCCCACCTGTTATGAGTGATGAAGAAGTGAAATCCAAATTGACCGCCGAGCAATTCCGCGTAACCCGTGAGGACGGCACCGAGCCGCCTTTCCGCAATGCGTACTGGGACAATAAAGAGCCCGGCATTTACGTATGCATTATTTCCGGCGAGCCGCTTTTCAGCTCGACCGATAAATATGATTCCCGCACCGGATGGCCGAGCTTCACCAAGCCACTCAGCGCCGATGTGTTGGAGGAAATTGTGGATCAGGCACACGGCATGGTGCGCACTGAGGTGCGTTCGAAGCCCGGGGACTCTCATCTTGGTCACGTTTTCGATGATGGGCCTCAGCCTACCGGTCTGCGTTACTGCATGAACTCCGCCGCGTTACGTTTCGTGCCGTTGGGCCAGCTTGAGGCAGAAGGGCTTGGGGAGTTCACGAAGCTCTTTCAAGAGTAGTTACATCCCTGCTGGCTTGGCACAGCGGTGCGGGCAATAGGAAGCTGAATTTTTCGGGCTTCCAACGGTTGCGGAATTGGACGGTGGCGAATATGAATGCAGCTGTGCAAGCACTGTTCGCATCATGAATATTAATTGGTTTCGGTTCCGTGAAGGGGATGGGGAGCTGGTGAAGCCGTTCCTCGATCATCTGGAGGATCTACGGTGGATGGTCATCAAAATGTCGATCACGCTTGTATCCGCAATGGTGCTGTGCTTCGGGTTTCGCACGTTCCTGGTGCGGATTGTGCAGCGTCCGCTGGCGCAGGTGGATGAAACT
>JBGTCP010000530.1:0-4613 GCA_041748815.1 Chthoniobacterales bacterium | reverse complement strand
TTAATACGCCAATGGAAGGCTCGGGTTCCGTGCCGCCATACACACCACCCATGCGTTTGGCCCAATGGTTGACATCGCGATCCTGCTCGACTTTTTGAGGACGCGCAAACTGGCCTTCGGGAAGGCTGATCCAGTTGACGCCCACGGACTCAACGCCGCGCGTTAACGCAAGAGCATAAGAACGGCGCAGGGTTTCCTGACCGAATTTGAGAAAGAAGTAATCAAGCAGCGCCCAAGCCGGTTTGTCGGGATAATAGGAGCGCAAGCGGTCGAGAAGCACGACGTTGTGCAGGGGCTTCGAGCTGTAAGTCTCATCCCAATCGTAACTTTGCAGGTGCGTGAAATTTTTAAAGATTTCGCGTCCGGGCTGTGTCGACCAGGGCCAGCCGCCTTCGGCACCAACGCCTGGTGAGCTGCCGAATGCCTGCGTCGAAGTCTGCAAGCCAGGGAGGATTTCCCGGGCGGCCTCTCCGAATTCACCAGCGCGGGTGAAGGTGGTGTCGTAGTTGCGGATGTAGTCCACAAACTGCTTTTGTGTGCCCGGGACTTCGTTAAAAATGCTGTCGGGTTTGTTGCCGGGACCCAGCGGAATTTCCACGGAATCGGTCTGGTGGAAAATCGTAGTGGCTTCTGCCCACGGGCGGTTCGGGATCGGAGGAGCCCAGTGCCAGTAGGGTACATAGCCCGCATTGTCTCCCATGTAGGTAAGCGCAGTGAAGCTGCGGAACGGGCTGAAGCGTTGTGTCAGGAGGCGCATCTCACGCTGCTTGGAATCCCAGAAGTCCGGGAGGTTCCATGCGTAGTAGGGGAGGTTGGACTCGGCCAGCGCGGCCACGTTGAGCCCGCCGCGAATGCCGCGTTTTTGTAATTCTGTGAAAAAACTCTCGATAGACTTTTCCTCCGAATGATCGGCGAGCACGCGGTCATTGGCGACTTCGATGATGCGATCAATTCCGACATGCTGGAGGTGGTCCGCATAATCCTCGAGGGAACCAATTACACTGAAGCTGGTATTTGCAGCGTGCAGTGCGTCCGGGCCTTGTGCGCTGCCCCAGTAGTGTCCACCGGACATACCATGGGTCATGTGCACGTTATGAATGAGGATCGGAGAGCGTGGCACTTCGAGGCCGAGATAGCGCGCAAATCCTTCCTGGCGGATTTCGGGAGTGGTGCGGATCGGTTGGTCGGCACCTTCTTTGGCCATGGCTGCAAGGTCCAGACGCCACAGCTGACGGTTCGGCATCTCCTCGGCGTGGGGCAGGGTGGCGACCTGGAAGTCGGTGCCTTCGATCACACCGGAGACTTCGCGCTGAACTTCCTGCGGGTTGCCGGGTTCGATGGGTTCAAGTCCGGTCTGGAACTCGAAAGGCCCGCTGTCGTTGACCCAAAGCTGGTAAGGCTTGCCTTCGGGCGAGCGCGGCAGGAGAAGGGTGAGTGAGTTGAGTGATTCTTTTCGTTCGTATGTTGTTACGCCGCTCATCGCGACACGCACGGTTTCAATTTTTTTGTCCGAGGGCGATTGAATCTTCACCGGGAAGGTCCAGATCTCCATTTGCTTGTCATTGCTGCGTGTGGTGGGCTCGATGGTGTAGAGGTACCGTCGGCCCCAGATCCAGAGAACGGCCCGGAACCAGATGTCAGAAGGCTCAAACGTGTGGTCGTCTTCCTGACGGAACAACGGGCGATTCTCCGGCGGTGTGCGCAGAGGTAGAGAAATCTGTGCGCGCGCATCATTTTCAAAATACTTTTTGCCATCCATTGTTAAGGGCATCCAATCGATAGCGTCGGGACCTGGGCGGCGATACGCTTGTTCGCGGCTGAGAGCTTCGCGCTGGGCGAAACCGCGGGGCCTGTCGAAGCGTGTGAGCAAGAATTCGCCAATGAAAACGGGTGGTGAGAAGTCGCTGGCTTTAGCCGCGCGGGTGTCCGGGCGCTCGCGCATTTGCACCTGCACTTGTCCCTGGCTAAGTGGCGCGGCGTAGGCCCGGATCTCATCCATCCAGCCCTGGAACGGCACACGCCGTGTGTTCGGCATATCCTTGCCGGCTTCGTAGCCGATGTGGATCGCTTGGTCATTGGAAGCCAATGTGCCGGGCAAATGTTCGCGGCTCTTTTCCAGGCCGTTGACATACACCACCCGTTCACCGTCTGTTTCGTGGGTCACAGCGATGTGCGTCCATTCGTTCAGCGGGAGGGAATTTTGGATAATCGCGTTGACGTTATTGGTTCCGTTGCCGGTCTCCACAATGAGTGCGCCGTCTTCCGCGAAAAGGATCACAAATGGTTTCTCCTGCCAGAACTCGCGGCGTTTTCCGATGAGCGCTGCGATGTGCCCCTCGGGTGGCAGGGCTTCGGGTTTGACCCATAGCGAGATCGTGAAAGGCGAGCCGATGCCGCCAATTTCGTCACCGGTCACGCGCAGGTGGCTCTCGTTTTTGCCAGGAAAATACAGGCCCTGACCCGTTTTGCCTTCTCCGGATTTAACGTCTCCGCGGGTTTCGATTTTCAGACCCAGTGGCCCGGCGTCGATAAATTTGCCATCGGCAGCGCTTTCTCCGTCAATGTCCATAAGCATGGGCAGGTCGGATGCGGAAAGTGCAGAGCCCGTCGCGAGTGTGGCGCAGGTGAGCAAGGTAATCATTTTCATAAGGACAAAATTAGCTGAATCGGCGGGCTCACTGGCGAAAACCACATGGCCTGAGCTTTGGTGTTGAGAGGTGCTTCGCGAGATTTACTCTTGAGGTGCAACAGAAGTGAAACTGGTTCCGAGGCGGATTTCATCAAAGCCAAACAACTTCTCGCCGGAGCCGCAACGCACCATCACTTCTTCGATTGGCCCGAGATCAATACCGGAAATGTCGACGTCCGGTGTGATGGGCTCGGTGCCTAGATCGGGGTCCATAAAAATGGCAGCGCTGCTGGTGCCGGGCTCTTCACCCACTGTCACACGAATGACCGCAAAGACAGGGTTTTCCTCGGCCGGGACGGGTGTGCCGCGGGTGGTGCCTCCAGCGTGGAGGCTCCAGCTTCCAGAATTAAAGTCCTTGCTCAGCCCGACCTGTGCTTTGCTTTCAGAATCTTTGGGCATGAACCGCAGGTGCGCATAAGTTTCTTCGCGCGTCCCGCTGAGATTGACTGCGAGGAGACTGATCCAATACACCCCTGGCTCTGCTGCGAAAGGGACTTCCAATTCCCGCTTGGCGGGCCAATCACCATTCGGTGTGATCATGTGACCGCCCGTGGCGGCTGGTGTGTCGCCAATCGCGGAGGCTAGACTTTCACCTGCTTCGACACGTTGATGCGCGTCCCTCCACGCGCCTGCCCAGCCGATTCCGCCCGCTTTATCCCGGAGCTGACCAGCCTCGTAATCGAAGCCTTCATATACGACGAGGTCAG
The DNA here is from genome assembly GCA_041748815.1 of Chthoniobacterales bacterium. Taxonomy (GTDB): domain Bacteria; phylum Verrucomicrobiota; class Verrucomicrobiia; order Chthoniobacterales; family CAKUMP01; genus JBGTCP01. The sequence continues at coordinate 1,217 of JBGTCP010000530.1, read as the reverse complement.
CATGAAGTGAATGGGCAACCAGCAACGCGGCAGCAACTAAAAGAGAGTGAGGGAGTTTTTTCATAGGAGGGTTTGGAAGAAATTAAAAGATGACACTTAAAACACTTTAACGCAAGCATTCCTTCGCTTTTTTGGCAAATGGAATTCGGGGTGCGTCTCGATGCTCTGACGCCATCGGCGCAAGCGCATGTGTTTACCGGAGCACCAGCAGTCGAAGTCCCTGCGATTCGAAGGTTCGAAATCCTGCATCTATCGTGACCAACCTGAGATTGCCCACGATTGCAAATGCGGCGAGATAGGCATCCATCCAAACTTTAGGTGATGCGGTCTGAACTTCCGCAAGTTGCCGCCAAAGCACATCTGTCCCCGACGGTTCTCTCACAAAGCCAGTGGCATCGTCTTCCATCAACTGATCCAGTGCCGCCCATGCTTCAGCGTTCGAGAGAGGCGCATAATCGGGCGCAATCTTTTGAGTCAATAATCGCAGAAACGAAATCTGCGTAGAGCGGCAGAAGAGAGCCTCGTGGGAACCCTCCAATTCACTGAACCAGGACACAGCAATCTGATGATGCGCATGCTGCTCCACTGCGAGTGCCAGGAATACATTACTGTCACACAGACATTTCATTTGCCTTTGACCGCCATCTCAACGTCCTGCTCGAGTTCCAAAAGCCGCTTTCCGCTGAGTTCAAATGGCTTGGCACCGGCAGGTGCCGGAATGATTGGCAACTTAATGCGATGTCGCTCACCCGCCAGGCGCGGAGTGGATGGAGCGGCAAGACCCCGCCGGAAAACCTCTTCCGCAACCTCTCGGAGTTTACGTCCTTCACGCGCCGCACGCACCTTCATTTCCTGAACCAATTCCTTCGGAAGATCGATCGTTGTTTTCATGACTCCAGCTTTCCAGCTTTCCAGCTTTTTGTCAATTTTGAAGTCCTTCACCGGGAAGGATGGCTGCATCGCAACTGCGGCTCCGTCCTCAGAATCCTGGAGTTGTCCCCGTTCCTACCGCATGAGATGCGTAGAGAAACATGCCTGCCGACCAGGCCTGTGAGTGAGCACCCATGGGCTCGCCGGTCTGACCGTGCAGCCATTCGTTGAACTCAAACCGGTCATCACCCTTTTCCACCCCGTGGGCCAAAGATTCCAGAGCCACGGCCGCTTCCTCGCGATGACCGGCTTTCACCAGTGCAGCGACATACACTCCACCCACCCAC
>JBGTCP010000529.1:0-1953 GCA_041748815.1 Chthoniobacterales bacterium | reverse complement strand
GGAACCATGCTCGCAGATGCCGGGTTAATCGAAGGGAAGTCGTCCTTTTCACATTCTGCACTGATTTGGGAGAAGAGTATTTGGATTGCCGCTTTAGATTGGTGCTTTTTGGGAGTGCTGGCGGTTTTTTTATGGATATTGCGGGACTCCCGCTTCGCTCCCGTTTATGCCGGGGCGGCTGCGGGCTTCGGAGCAAATGTCAGGAACCGGCAGTTGTTTGCTGCATGGCTGCGGGCCGTGGTCTTGTTTTTGCTCCTTAGCACGCTGTGCTATCTTGTGGCGTATTCATTCACAGACGATCCTCCGTATTGGGTGCTGGCAGTGGTGGAGCTTATTTGCCGCATGCTTCCTGCCGTTTTATTTGTGTTATGGTTTTTCCCGTCGTGGAAAATTTCGGTGCGTGCGCTGGGGTTGCAACCGGTGTGGTTTCGGAAAGCATCAACTTGGTTTTGGGTCTGCATGGGGCTGCTGGTTACTTCATTGGGCAGCTGGATTTTCTGGGTTGGCTCTGACTTGATGGGTGGGGTGGATCCAGCGGATTTTGTGGACGTGGCATTGGCTGGCGGCGGATGGGAGGTGTTGGCATATCAATTGTTTGTAGCCGGCATCGTGGCACCGATCAGTGAGGAACTGATTTTCCGTGGAGTTCTTTTCCGCACCTGGGCGAAGCGCTACGGGCCATGGCCGGGAGCGTGCCTCTCCAGCGCCATCTTTGCGGTGATTCACTTCTACAGTCCGTGGGGGATGGTGTCCGTTTTTATGTCGGGAATGATTTTCGCATGGGTGACTTGGCGGACCGGCAGTCTTTGGCCTGCGTTGCTGATCCATGCGATCGGTAATCTGTCAGCGACCTGGTCAGTATGGTGGTTTTTCTCCAGCGTGGCGTCTTGACTTTGATCTGCCACGAGCGTAGCTCTTATCTTCTAACGCGGGTGTAGTTCAATGGTAGAACGGCAGCTTCCCAAGCTGCATACGAGGGTTCGATTCCCTTCACCCGCTCCCCTCTCTATCATCAACTTACGAGCCAACTGCACCAAATCTTTTAGTTCGCGACGATCTGGATTGCGCAGATTCTTCCGCCGGTTACAGTTCCCTCATCAATCCATCGCGAGGATGTGATGGTGATATTTGCATCTTTGAGTCCTTCAAAAGCCACATAGTTTCCTCCAGGCTGCCCGTCCCCGTGGAAATAGCCATCCGTGCGGATCAGTGGCTCGTGCACGAGCTCGTTCAGGTCTTCCTGTTTCAGCATGAGAGCCCAGCGGGTATCGATGACCTCGGCCTCCATTTCTTCGTCAGCAGGCTGGCTGATCTGGATCCGCAGAGGCCACTCGCGGCTGTCGTGTGGCTGAAAATACACATAAATCGAGTATCCGCTTTCTACAAACTCCGGTGGAATGCCGGTCAATGTCAGCGGAGTGCTTACTGTGGCCACGATGAGTTTACGGTCCGGGTCAGGCTCGCCCTGCAAAGCCGTGCTGTGGCCTCCGCGCGTTGCGGTCTTGTCTTTCCACTCAATTTTCAGCGCGACAGGTTCTCCCCGGCTGTTCATGAAACCCTCCTCTTCATTGGGGCCCTTTTGCGAAACATTATTCCAGTTTCCATGAGGAACCGCGCCAGCAATAGCATCAGCATTCAGACTGCTGTTTTCATCGCTACTCACAAAGTTGAGACCAATGGCCAAGGGATCAGCTGCCATCAACGGTGGCATGCCTAAGAGCATTAGCGTTCCTGCGGCAGCTATAACGGATCGGAGTTTTTTGAAGGAGGTATTCATAATGATTTTATGAGACAGGGGAGTAAAACTGTCATGATACATTTTCCATATAACCTGACTTTTGTCCATCTTTGCGAATGCGTTGCTCACTGATTTCACGGACTGGTTTCTCAGCCAAATGACAGTGAAATCTCTGGTCGTCGCATGATGTCGCGGAACTCGATGCGCAGGTGGTC
>JBGTCP010000528.1:0-5837 GCA_041748815.1 Chthoniobacterales bacterium | reverse complement strand
GGTGCCTGTGATCGGTGATATTTTCTCCGCATTCTTTAAATCAAATGCACGCAATTACGCATTGCTGCTCAAGCACACTGCTCCGGGGCGGGTCTCAAACCGGAGCACATGGGTCTTCCTCGGCGTGTTGATCGCAATCCTAACTGTCCTGCTGGTGGTGGTGATCAGCACGGTGTTCCTGCTGCTTTCCATGGTGGTCACCTATGTGCAGGGCGGCTGAGACCGGGTCATCCGCGCCTGCTGTGCGGCCGTACTGAAGATGCCGCTTGAAATACATCTTGCGATAAAGCTTCACTCCGCTGATTAATACGGACATGTCACAAGAACTAGCACCCGTTGCGTACGACTCCAAAGTCGAGGGCAACGTGATTTTCACCCAACTCGATACGGCTATCAATTGGATGCGGAAAAATTCGCTCTGGCCGATGCCGATGGGCCTGGCTTGTTGCGCCATCGAGCTGATGGCCACCGCATCGGCCCGCTTTGATATAGCGCGGTTCGGAGCTGAGGTGATGCGATTTTCGCCGCGGCAGTCGGATGTGATGATTGTTGCCGGGACTGTTACTTACAAAATGGCTTACGCCGTCAAGCGCATCTACGAACAAATGCCTGAACCGAAATGGGTCATCGCGATGGGTGCATGCGCGTCGAGCGGGGGCATGTACCGCAGCTACGCGGTGCTTCAAGGCATTGACCGGCTCATCCCTGTGGACGTCTATGTCTCCGGCTGTCCTCCCCGCCCTGAGGCTTTGCTCGAGGGTCTGATGCGTCTCCAGCGCAAGATCACCACAGAGCCCTCGGTCATGGACCAAAAACGTGAATTGCTGGAGTCCCTTTAATTTTCCCCCACTCAAATCATGCAAATATTGGAAATTATTGCCAATCTGGAAGGTAAGTTTAATGACGTTATTCTTTCGAAAAAAGAATTCCGCGGAGAGACGACATTTGTGGTCAAGCTGGATGGCCTTCGTACCGTCATGGAGCATTGCAAAAACGCGCTGGGTTTTGATTACCTGATCGATGCGAGCAGTGTGGATAACTTCGGCGACGAACCCCGATTCGAAGTGGTCTACGAGCTATACTCGCTGGACCACCATAATCACCTGCGCATCACCGCAGCTGTCTCCGAGGACCATTTGAGCGTCCCCACGGTGAGCGACCTCTGGGCCACTGCCAACTGGCACGAGCGGGAAATTTTTGACATGATGGGGATTCGTTTTGACGGGCACCCGGACCTCCGCCGCATCCTCATGTGGGATGGGTATCCGTATTTTCCGCTCCGCAAAGATTTTCCATTGGAGGGAAAAGACAGCGATGTGCATGAGGTCGCGTTCTCGGCAGCCGCCCCACTCGCAGGAGGACCGTTCGTCACAACTCCTACTACGGCTCCCACGCACCAGCGCGAGCCCAGAGCCCTTCGCCCTGACTGAAGTCCGGGCATGCGCCTGTAACCTTGACGCCCTGCCGTGCAAGGAGTGACTATTCATGGAATCCACCGCCACACCACCTGCTAAATCCCGCGCACTGGAGTCAGATCGCTTCCCGCATTCCGCATTGAACACGTCATCCAGCACATCGCCAATCGACCAGCCCGCAGTGCCCCGGCACATCGCAGTGATCATGGATGGGAACGGACGGTGGGCTCAGGAAAGGGGACTGCCCCGCATCGAAGGCCACCGCCGCGGCACTCACGCCGTGGAAGCTGCAGCCAAAGGATGCCGCGCCCTTGGCGTGCAATTCCTTACGCTTTACGCATTCTCGTCGGAAAACTGGAACCGTCCACAAAATGAGATCGACACACTCATGCAACTGCTGGAGCGCTTTCTCAAAGACAAACACAAAGACTTGCTCAAAGAAGGGATCCGTCTCCGGGCGATCGGACAATTGGATGATCTGCCATCATCCTGTCGCAAGATTCTCGACCGGGTCATGGATGAGACCCGAAAATTTGACAGATTTCAGCTGGTCCTGGCGCTTAGCTACGGCGGACGTCACGAACTAGTGCACGCAGCCCGCCAACTCGCCGCCGATGTGCGCGACGGAAAGCTTGACGTGAATGCCATCGACGAAAAGGCATTTGCATCACGACTTTACACAGCCGACATCCCGGATCCCGACCTCCTCATCCGCACATCAGGCGAGATGCGACTCTCGAATTTCCTGCCATGGCAGCTCAGTTACACAGAACTTCACATCATTAAAAAGTATTGGCCTGACTTCGAAAAAGAAGATTTAATTGCGGCGGTTAAAGACTTTACCATGCGCCGCCGCAGATTTGGTCGCGTTTGAATACTCCGATCTCCCGCTCATTGAAACATCACCAAACCATACTTCTGGTTGATCCCGAAGCGGACTTCTCCGAGTGGGCAGTCCGCCAGCTGGCAACCCCCGACACAGAGGTGCTCACAGCACACACCGCTGATGAGGCATTTGATCTCTACCGCAAAAGATCTCCAGATCTCGTGATAGCGGAGGCGCATCTGGCTCCCTATTCCGGCTTGGAGTTGTTGACAAAAATACGCGAGTCCGATCCGAATGCGCTGGTGATCCTGATGAGTGCATTTGGAAGCACGCAATCGGTCATTGAGTCGATGAAACGCGGGGCCTTTGATTTTCTCCGGAAGGAATCGCTGCCGTTTAATTTCAAAGTGGTCGTGGATGAAGCACTGCGGTTAAAAGCTGATGTGGCCAGTGCCACGGCCTTCAAGCCTCAGCTCACCGTGGAGCAGCATGAGGACAGCATCGTCGGACAGGCGCCGGGCATGCAGCAGGTTTTTAAAATGATCGGACGCGTTGCCCAAAGTGATGCTCCTGTCATGATCACCGGCGAGAGTGGCTCGGGCAAAGAGTTGATCGCATCGGCGATTCATCGATATGGACGCCGGTCCTCGAAAATGTTCCTTGCGATCAACTGCGCTGCCATCCCGGAGAACCTCCTCGAAAGTGAACTCTTCGGTCATGAAAAAGGATCGTTCAGCGGGGCCATCGCCCAACGCGTCGGCCGCTTTGAACAATGCAGCGGCGGCACATTGTTTCTGGATGAGATCGGGGACATGCCCATGCAGCTGCAAAGTAAGCTGCTGCGCGTTTTGCAGGATGGCGATTTTACCCGCGTAGGTGGCACCGAGACATTGCATGCGGATGTGCGGGTCGTTGCGGCGACTAATAAAGTACTGGAAGACGAGGTAACGGCCAAGCGCTTCCGCGAGGATCTCTTCTACAGGCTGAACGTGGTGCGCATCCAGATCCCCGCGCTGCGCGAACGCCGCGAGGATATCAGATTGCTGGCTGAATATTTTCTACAAAAAATCGCAAACCGCAAACACAGCATGCGCCTCAAGCTTTCTGAGGAAGCAGTGAAGGTGCTGGAGAATTGGTCATGGCCCGGGAACGTTCGCGAGCTGGAAAACACACTGGAGCGGGCTTGTGTGTTGGCGGCCACAGACGTGCTGCTGGCCAAAGACATCCCCCTTGGCACTTTGGGCGAGCAATTGAAAGGCGTCGGCGCAAGGCCCGCCACCGGCGCCGTAGAAGGTGCTGCGCCCGTGCTGGATGAGCAAACCGCCATCCGGATGCTCATTGACAAAGCTATCAACGATCCCGAACTGCAGTTGCTTCCCTGGCTGGAAAAGGAATTCACGCTCTACGCGATGCGCCACACGCACGGGAATCAGGTCAAGGCCTCCAAGCTGCTGGGCGTGACCCGCGCCACCCTGCGCAAGCGTCTCGAGCGCTTCGCCAGCGGTGAGGAATGATCGACGCCCACAACCACCTGCACGACCCTGCTCTGAATGAGGTGCGGGACGACGTGCTCGCAAGCACGGATATTCGCATGCATGTCGTGAACGGCACATGCGAAGCGGACTGGAGAGCGGTCGCGTCACTCGCGGCAGCCTCAAAGAAAGTACTGCCGGCATTCGGATTGCATCCTTGGAATATCGCATCCGCATCGGACTCATGGCTTCAGGATCTGGAGCGTTTTTTGATACGCTATCCGAATGCGGCAGTAGGTGAGATTGGCTTGGACCGGTGGATAAAGGATCACGACCTCGAAGCGCAGTCGGAAGCGTTTTGTGCACAGCTCGCCGTCGCCGCCAGACTGGAGCGCGCGGCCGTCATCCACTGCCTCAAAGCCTGGGGCAGGCTCATCGATGACCTCGCGCGGACAGGCCCACCATGTCGCGGTTTCCTAAGCCACGCGTTCGCAGGCAGCCGCGAGGTGGCTTCGCAATTGATCGATCATGGAGGATACTTTTCGTTCTCAGGATATTTTTTGAACGCTCGTAAATCTGAGATCCGCGAGCTCTACGCGTGGCTGCCGCTCGACCGTCTTCTGGTGGAAACTGATGCGCCGCACATGAGTCTACCCCACGACTATGCGTGCGTGCAGCTCTTGGCCAACGGGCAGAATCATCCAGGAAATCTGAAACTCACCTACCATGCGCTGGCGCAGCTGCGCGGCATCCCGGTAGAGAAATTGATCGAAGCCGTTGCCGCAACGTTTCACCGCCTGTTCGGCGTTGGTCCGTCTGTTTGAATCTTGTGGTGGAAACATTCTCTGGATCATTGGCACTGATCCGGGAATACTTGCAGCTTATGAATTGGGATGCTGCAAAGTCGGGAGAATTCCGCGCCTTCATTGAGATGCTCGTTTCGAAATCGGGGCCGTTCATCACGAATCATTTCCGCGACGGATCCTGGAACCTTGAGCTCAAAGAAGACGCCACTCCGGTCACAGAAGCCGACCGTGGAGCTGAGCAGATCTTGCGGGGCCTGATTTCTCAATCGTATCCAGATCACGGCATCATCGGTGAGGAATATGGGAACGAGCGGGAGGATGCGGAGTTTGTCTGGGTCCTGGATCCGATTGATGGCACCGCATCCTTTGTGCATGGCGTGCCGCTTTTCGGGACCCTGATCGGGCTGCTACATCGCGGGCAGCCGGTGATCGGTGCGATTCATCAGCCCGTGGTCGGGCAGCTTTGCATTGGAGATAACCTCGAGACAACGCTCAACGGGCAGAGTGTGACTGTGCGGCCCTGTGACGGGCTCGCCACAGCGTCGGTGTTGACGACAGACATTGCAAACGTGCGCAAATATCAAGAAGCGGCAGCTTTCGAAAAATTGCAGCGCGATGCCAAACTCTTTCGCACATGGGGAGATTGTTTTGGATATCTGCTGGTTGCCACCGGCAAGGCAGATGCCATGCTCGATCCGATCATGAATCCCTGGGACGTGCTGCCCATCATCCCCGTCCTGCGCGGCGCTGGAGCAGTGGTCACCGACTGGCGCGGCGGAGATCCTGTGCAGGGCAACTCCTGCATCGCTGCCGCACCGGCACTGCACGCGGAGATTCTGCGAACGCTGCAACCGTAATCCAGATGCCAAGTCAGGCGAATTCTGCTGTGTGAATCCGCATGGCCGCTGTGAGAATCGGCTTTGCCCAGTCAGGTGCCTGCGAAAGGTCCGACGGAGCCACAATTTTCCGGCGCTTCATTTCGAGCAAAAGGACCGGGCATGGTTGCTTGCCTGCCAGCGGATCTGCCTCCTTCGAGTTGTCGTAAACGCGAAGGTGATGGATATGCGGCATGAGTCGGATGAGATTTTCGCGGCTTGTGTCCCAGCGCTCGCGCATCTTTTCCTCCGGGATATCATGCCCGCCAACGGCGACACGCGACCGAACCCTTTGAATATGGAGTTCAGGACTCTCTAAACCACAAAACCAGACATGCAGGAGATGCCCGCCCTTGGCAGCATTTTTCAGAAGTTCGGGGATGGTGCGCCCACCGAGTGTGGTTTCAAACCGGTAATCCCGGCCTTCAGCCATCGCCTGCTCC
>JBGTCP010000527.1:0-15316 GCA_041748815.1 Chthoniobacterales bacterium | reverse complement strand
ATGCTGAAATAAAACACGGCTCCACGCCCATGTCCAGTAATCGCGTGATCGCACCAGGAGAATCGTTCGTGTGGAGCGTCGTGAAGACCAAGTGACCCGTGAGTGAAGCCTGCACTGCGATCTGTGCAGTCTCGACGTCGCGGGTCTCACCCACCATGATCCGGTCAGGGTCCTGACGCAGAAATGCGCGGAGCACACGGCCAAAAGTGAGTCCAATGGATTCCACCACTGGCACCTGCACGATCCCATCAATGTCGTATTCCACAGGATCTTCAGCAGTCAGCAATTTGGATTCGATCGTATTGATCTTACGCAGGCATGAATACAGCGTGGTTGTTTTCCCGGAGCCGGTGGGGCCGGTCACAATGAAAATGCCATTCGGTTTTTCAATGGTGCGCAGGATGTAGTTGAAAATATTAGGAGGCATACCAAGTGTCTCCAGATCAAGATTTACGGCGCTGCGATCCAGAATACGAAGCACCACACTCTCGCCATACTGTGTCGGCAGGGTGGAGACGCGAAGATCAACCGGACGGCCACCAATCATTTTTTGAATGCGCCCGTCCTGCGGGAGCCGGCGCTCAGCGATGTTCAAGTTCGCCATCACCTTGACGCGTGAGATCACCGGCAGAGCCAGGTGCCTCGGCGGCGGCGACATCTCATACAACGCCCCGTCCACGCGGTAGCGGATCTTAAACTCCTGCTCAAATGGCTCAAAATGAATGTCACTCGCACGATCCTGGATCGCCTGGTACAAAATCAAATCCACAAACCGGATAATAGGCGTTGCGTTGGCCTCAGCCTCGGCCGCTTCAAGATTCGTCTCGGAGGCCCCGCCGAACTCCAGCTCTCCGGTGTCTCCGATCTGCGCCAGAATGTCGTCCATGCTGGAAGTCGACGCACCATAGTATTTTGAGATCAAAGCTTCTACCTGATGAGGCGGCACCACCACCACTTCGATCTCTTTACCCAAACTGAATCGCAAATCCTCAGGGCCCTGCGGATTGAGCGGATCCATAAACGCCACCTTCAAAGCACCTCCGCTGGCGTCGATGGGAAATGCCTCGTGCAGGCGCGCAAGGCCAACGGGGATCTGCTGAATCAATGCCTCAGTTGGCTCAAAGTCTACGAGATTGTAGTAATCGGTCCCGAGATAATTTGCGATGGTCTGGTAAAATTGATCCTCAGTGACGTAGTTGTATTCGACCAGAATCTGTGAAATGGATTTGCCGGTGTTATTGATTTCCTGAAGAAGGTCATCCACCTGGTCGGCCTGGAGGACGCCCTGGTCGGCAAAAAGGTCTGCTACGTGTCTTGGATTCATAATGGGGTTCGGGTTGTGGAAAAAAATTAATCAGCGGGCCGGCTTGGGACTTTCGCCGTCGATGAGTTGGCGGACAAGGTCGAGATCCTGAGCACGGTTGATGACCTCATTATACTCGATAAGTCCGTTCTGGAAAAGCGTTACCAGCGATGCCTCCAAAGAAACCATGCCATACTTGCTGCCGGTCAGAATGTCGTTCGGGATACGGTAGGATTTGTTCTCACGAATGAGTGTGGCGATCGAGGGGGTGGAAATCATTACCTCGAAGGCTGCAATGCGCCCCTCTCCGGACTTGAGGGGCACCAAAGTTTGCGAAATAACGGCCCGCAAATTACCCGCCAGCTGGATGCGGATCTGGTCCTTGGAGCCGTCGGGAAACACATCCACGATGCGATCTACCGTACGCGCAGCGCCAGTGGTGTGCAGCGTGGAAAAAACAAGGTGGCCGGTCTCAGCGGCTGTAACAGCTGCTTCGATGGTCTCGAGATCCCGCATCTCACCGACCAGTATCACATCTGGATCCTGCCGCATTGTCCGGCGAAGTGCCTCAGCAAAGGTGGGCACATCTTCACCAATTTCGCGTTGATTGACGATGCCGGCTTTATGTTGGTGCACAAATTCTATGGGATCCTCCACCGTCATGATGTGGCCACGTTTGACGGAGTTAATAGAGTCGAGCATTGCGGCAAGTGTCGTGGATTTGCCGGAGCCAGTCGGCCCGGTGACCAGCACCAAACCACGTGGCAGTTTAGTAAGCTCAATCACGGACTCAGGCAGCCCGATACTGGCCATGGTCGGAATCGAGTCTGGAATTAACCGGATAGCCAGCGCCAGCGAGCCCCGTTGCCGGAAGCAACTCACGCGGAAGCGCGCCCGACCTTCGAGTGAAGTTGCAAAATCCGCAGTGCCATCCTCTGCCACACGCGTCCGCTGATATTCGGAGGCAATGGCGGCAACCATTTCTTCGATATCCGCGGGTTCCAAAGCAGGCAGCTCAAGCCGCACCAATGAGCCATCAATGCGAAACACCGGGGGAACTCCGGCAGTGATATGCATGTCGGACGCCCGTTCATCGAGCATCAAACGCAGCAAATCATGAATCGGAGTGCCCGCCATAGTGGCTACCCATTAATCCGCATCCGCCATTGTCACAGCAATGACCTCCGATGCGGATGTCATTCCCGAAAGTACTTTCCGCACACCATCCTCACGCAAAGTGCGCATCCCGAGCTGCCTGGCTCGTGCACGCAGTTTCGTGGTTGCTTCACGGTTATTGATCATGTGGCGGACCTCGTCATCGATGAGGAACATTTCAAAGATGCCCATGCGGCCTTTGAAACCGATGTGGCGGCACTTATCACAACCGACTGCCTGCATTACATTGGTATCCGACAGCTGATGTGCATCCAATCCAAGACCCTGCAGCTCGATCTCGCTCAGTTCCCCGGGAATCTTGCAGTCGTTACACAACTTACGCACAAGCCTCTGCGCAATGATCGCGCGGATCGAGCTCGAAACCAAAAACGGAGCAATGCCGATATCCACCAAACGTGCAACAGCTCCGGGCGCATCATTCGTATGCAACGTCGAGAAAACCAAGTGGCCGGTAAGCGATGCATTGATCGCGATATTCGCAGTCTCCAAATCGCGAATCTCACCGATCATAATAATGTTCGGAGCCTGACGCAGCATGGATCGCAGAGCCGCCGGGAAGGACATTCCGATATCCGCATTCACCTGCACCTGATTGATGCCGTTCATCTGATACTCAACAGGATCCTCGACCGTGATGATCTTACGGTCGGGTTTGTTGATATAATTTAAACACGCATACAACGTCGTGGTCTTGCCGGATCCCGTCGGGCCCGTGACCAGCAAAATGCCATCCGGCAACGCAATGAGACGTTCAAAAATCTCCTGGTCGTCACTGAGAAATCCGAGCTGGGAAAGACCGATCACAAGACTCGATTTATCAAGAATTCGCATCACGATGCTCTCGCCATGGGTGGTGGGGATCGACGAAACGCGCAGATCAATCTGGCTCTTACCCACCTTCACCTGAATACGACCATCCTGCGGAAGCCGCTTTTCAGCAATGCTCATCGAGCCGGACATGATCTTAATGCGGCTGACAATTGCGGACTGCAATTTCTTCGGCGGGCTCTGCATTTCCTGCAAACGTCCGTCAATGCGGAACCGAACACGGAAGCGCGTCTCCAGCGGCTCAAGATGAATATCGCTCGCCCGCATTTTGTAAGCTTCCAGGATGAGCATCGACACCATTTTTATGATGGGAGCGTCGCCTTGCTGGCCACCCTCTTCACCCTGCTCGGCGGCACCGGCATCGCTGAACTCAATCTCCTGGCCAAGTTCGTCCAGGATAGCCTGCGATGCTTCATCCGCGCTTCCATAATACTTCACAATCGCATCACGGATATTTTCTTTGGTGGCGCAGACGAGTTCGACTTCACGTTTAAGCAGAAAGCGCAAACTGTCCAGCGTTTCAAAGTTCAGCGGATCGGAGATCGCTACCGAGAGCCCACCCTCGCTCACTCCCACCGGCACAACCTTGTAGCGTCTCGCCACCTCTTCCGGCATTGCATTGATTACCTCCTGCGAAATCGTGATCTGCGAGAGATCGAGGAAGTCCATGCTCGAATGCGCAGCCAGCGTGCGCGACACATCCTCCCCGGTGACAACTCCCGCTTCGACCAGATGGTCAACGGGGGAATGACCAGCTGCTGCGTTGGCTGTCGCATGGTCGATTTGAGAGCGGTTGACTAATCCCGCATCGAGCAGGATTTCCAGGATGTAATCGTCGTTGGCTGACACAATGGTGTGAAGTTAGCTGGGTGGGGTAAGGCTGTAGTTTAATGGTTGGTTTGATAAGTGTCAAACCAACCGCTCGTTTCAGAGATACTTATCGGTGACGGCTCCCTCGGATGCCGATGCCACCTGATGCGCATATTTGGCCAGCGCGCCGCTAGTGTAGTAGGGCTTGGGCTGTTTCCACGCGGCAAGACGGCGTTTCAATTCAGCAGCCGGGATGCCAAGTGTCAGCTCACGCTTCTCCGCGTCGATGATGATCGGGTCTCCGTTTTGGATCACCGCAATCGGGCCTCCAACAAAGGCCTCTGGAGTAATGTGGCCTACCACAAATCCATGGCTGCCGCCGGAGAAACGGCCATCCGTGATGAGCGCCACTTCTTTACCAAGGCCTTTGCCCATGATGGCCGAAGTAGGCGATAGCATCTCACGCATGCCCGGAGCGCCCTTCGGACCTTCGCGGCGGATCACCATCACATCGCCGGCTTTCACCTTATCAGAGAGAATCGCTTTCAGCGCTTTTTCCTCGGATTCAAACACGCGCGCTTTACCCTCAAAGCGCAGTCCTTCCTTGCCTGTGATCTTGGCCACCGCACCGCCTGGTGCCAGATTGCCTTTGAGAATAATGAGATGCCCGTCCTTTTTGATCGGATCGCTCATCGGGCGCACAATCGTCTGGCCCTTGGGATAAGATCCCACTTTCGCGAGATTCTGCTTCATGGTTTTGCCCGTCACCGTCATGCAGTCACCGTGGAGCAATCCGGCATCCAGCAACGTTTTCATCAGAGGGAGGATGCCGCCAATGTTCACCAGCTCCGACATGAGATGTTTGCCGCTCGGTTTCAGATCGCAGAGCACCGGCGTGCGTGAACCAATTTTGGTAAAATCATCAATCGTGAGTTTCACGCCAATGGAATGCGCCATCGCCAACAAATGCAGCACCGCATTCGTCGAACCTCCCAGGGCCGTCACCACCGTGATTGCATTTTCAAACGCCTGCCGCGTCATGATGTCCGATGGCCGGATTCCTTTCTTCAAGAGATTGACCACTGCGGCACCCGCACGCCGGCAATCATCTTTCTTCGCAGGCGAAACTGCCACCTGCGCCGAGCTATCCGGCAAACTCATGCCCATCGCTTCAATGGCAGATGCCATCGTATTCGCAGTATACATGCCGCCGCAAGAGCCTGCCCCCGGGATCGCGCATGCCTCGATGCGTGCCAGCTCAGCATCCGAGATCCGGTTATTTGCATGCTCTCCCACCGCCTCAAACACGGAGACCACATCCAGAAGTTTATTATTCAAGCAACCAGGCAGAATGGTGCCGCCATACACAAACACAGCAGGCCGGTTAAGCCGCGCGATGCCGATCATGCAGCCAGGCATATTTTTATCGCAGCCACCGATGGCCACCAATCCGTCGAAGCCTTCACATCCAGCCACGGCCTCCACCGAGTCGGCGATGATCTCACGCGATACGAGCGAATATTTCATTCCCTCCGTCCCCATCGAGATGCCATCGGAGATCGTGATCGTGTTGAAAATCACTCCTTTTCCACCAGCTTTATCCACACCCGCACAAGCCTCTTTCGCAAGGTCATCGATGTGCATATTGCAGGGCGTGACCATCGACCATGTTGAAGCAATCCCCACTTGCGATTTCTGAAAATCCTTGCGCGTAAAACCAACCGCATGCAGCATCGCACGACTGGCCGCACGCTCAACGCCATCCACAACAGGGGCGCTGAATTGACGTTCTAAAGAAGCAGGGGACTTGGAGGAGGAAGATTTCTTGGAAAGCATGGACAGCACTTCATAACAAACCCCCGCCACCCTGAATAGCAAAAATCCGCCGGTCAGCAATTGTTACTCACAGATCCATGAATAACAATTCTTGTCCCGGCCGGGACAAAGATTGTAGTAAACTGTCATGAAAGCGAAAACTGAGCTGTTTTTGTGGCAGATGCTGTGGTTTGGGAGCATGACCTTCCGACCGACTTATCGAAACCTCGACCAATCGTTTGAGGGATGGGCATACAGCAATGGCCTGCTCGCGCAGGTGCATCGATTGGAAGCTAAGGGTTTGATCGAATCCAAGCTCGATGCCCGCACTGGAAAGCGTTTGCACAGACTCACGGAAGCCGGCTTGAAGGTAGCTGTTGGGGAGCGTGATCCCAAGGTGGCGTGGGCGATGCCTTGGGATGAAAAATGGAGGCTTTTCCTTTTCGACATTCCTGAAAAACAATCAGCCAGACGGAAAAAGCTCACTCGTGCACTATCCGCAGCCGGCTGTGGCTGCATGCAAGGAAGCGTCTGGGTTTCTCCTATGCCTCCACCTTCATTGCTGAAGCTAATCGAAGCTGATGAGACCGACTGTTCCCGTCTGATTCTTCTAGAGGCTGACTCCAAAGGTAATGCGACAGACAAACGAATGGTGGCGGCCGCATGGAACTTTAGGGCGATCAACGAGGCTTATCAAATATACCTGGATCTCCTGAAAGCTTTTGATGATGTGCAAAGCAATCCCTCCCGCGAAGCCCTTGCTGAGTGGAGCTCCTCTGAATACTTCGCATGGCGTAAGGCATTGGCAATGGACCCTCTACTTCCTTCAAAACTTTTGCCCTCAGGATATCTCGGAAAAACGGCCCTCCAAAAACGCCAGCAACTCCGTCCAAAACTCGAAGGCATAGCCGAAAGCCGGTGAACAATCTTTGTCCCGGCCGGGACAAAGATTGTAAGCACGGGGCGTAAAAGAATTTGTGAGGACTTCGAAACGTTTCCTGTCGATTTAGTCTTGGGAGATTAATTCGGGATCGCGGGCTGATGAGTCCTACTCGTGCATCACAGTCGAGTGAAGAGCCGGGCTAGGAATTCCGCGTCGCGGAATGCGGGGGAGTTGCCTGTGCGCGTCACCACAAGGCCCAGCGAGGGAGACATGTAAACCCGCTGACCACGGCTGCCCAGCATCACCATCAAATCCGAGGGGGCGTTGCGGCTGATCGCTATCCGTTTCCAATCCACGGAACCCGGCGGACGTCCGAGGAGATCTTCGATCACCGCTTCCAAAGGATCAGTCTCAACCGATCCGCGGTTGTTCCAGATCCCGTTGTGATAGATTGGATTCGGATTGGTGGTCTGCGTCGCGTGGGCACCCTCAGTCAACAAACCTCTGCCCAAACGAACCAAATCCCGCGTCGTCATGGAAGCACCAGCGGAGTGGTACACATTGCCCAAAGCATCCCTTCGGAAATCCGGGGCCGCTATTCCCAGCGGACCAAGAACACGTCGCTGCAGGTAATTCTCATAGTCCTCGCCCTGCGTTCCGAGTTGAGTATTGAGCAATGCTCCCAGCACCTCATAAGACGCTGCGCCATAATTAAAAACGACTCCAGGCGGAGCAAGCACCCGCGCATTCGCAGCTGCGGCAGGAATATTTTTTGCAGGCTGCCGGTAAATCGCCGAACCCGCTCCATCCAGCCCGGCGGTCATGTCCAACAAATGCTGAACCGTGATGCTCTGGTAGCCGGACTTTCCGCGCCAGGGTCCGAAGTAATCTGCCGCTGGAGCATTCAAATTAATGATACCATCTTTCGCAGCGGCACGTGTGGCAAGGGCTGTGAGATTTTTAGTGATGCTGCGCACGTGATGTGGTGCAGCCTCACCTCCACTCCCATAGCTTTCGTGCAGGCGCTCACCGCGCAATTCGACGATCAAACCAGCCTCTCCGGTGGATCGCGAGTAATCAGCAGCGCGCGTGATGCCGGCAGATTCCACCACAAAAACGGCGGGCCCCGACGACATGGTTGCGCAACCCATGAGAGTCAGGACCAGTGCCCCGACAGCGATGCTCAGCCATGAAAAGCGCATCGGATCAGGGCTGCGCCGGGATTCCCTGATATGCTCCGGGAGGCATAACCTCTATGCCTTGAGCAGGCGGCAGCACCGGCACAGCCAATATTTCCGAGGTTCTCAGGGCAAATATTTGATGTGATTCGGAATCATCCCGGCGATAGCCAGTGCCAAAAGGCAAGGGTTTCACGGCCATGGGATCGGCAAACGCCATCTGCAAATCCGGCTGTGCGTGTTCCTGAAAAATATCCACCGCTCCCACATACCGGCCAAAGAGCTCCAGCTTCCACTGTTCACTCACAAGATGCTTAAACGGGATGCCTGATGCGTCCTGCAAAATAAACGCGCTGTTCCCGAGCAGAAAATCCCTCACTCCATTAAAGCCGGAGCCGTGCATCAGATAAGATGCCGCTTTGAGATAACTGGATCCCGTCCCGCGTGATTGCATGAATTTCATGAACCGGTCATTTTTAGCAATCCCGGCATCCGAGAGATCCGTCTTAAAATAATAAAGCTCCTGCCGCGGACTCCCCGGCGAAACGCGCAAGCCAAGTAAAACTCCATCCGCCTTCGCAGCCTCACCGGAGTTCAGAGCCTGTGGCACACCCTCCGCGCTGAGCACCACGTATTGGTAGTCCAGAATTTCATGTCCGGTCCTTGCCGCAAACACACACAGGATCGGCAGCACTCCATTCACCCCGCCGCGCTCCAGATCCTCACGCATTTCACGTGTCTCAAAAAAACTTTTCTCCAAAACCGAACGCAGCGAAAATCGCAGGTTGCCCAAAGATCCTTCAAGGATCTCCTGAGGCATGGTTGCGAGATTCGGGATCTGACCTACAGGCTCAAGCCCCGCTAATATATAAGTGGGCACTTCGCGGAAAAGCGTGACTACGGAAAGGAAATCCGGCCCGCCAAACATGTAAAAAATCTGCCGCGGACGCCGGATTTTCGGATGAATCTCCGCGATTGCCCATTGAGTCATTGCATTGAGTCGCATGCGATCAGCATTCGCCCATGAGGCATCCAATTCATTACTATGATCCTGCCACGCTTGCGAGAGAGCCAGATTCCCAATTGTCGTAGCCTCAAATCCGTCCAGACCGGCGAGGAACCGGCTGATTTGATCCGCGCTTGGAGCCCCTCCAGTATTCATGGGGATTTGCTCGCGGATGATTGGAGCCGGCGAGTCCGGAAACACACGCACCGGCTCGAACGGAGCTGGTGCCGCTTGCGGGGCTGGCACCGGCGTTGACTCGGGAGGTAGCTGCTGACCCGGAGTGACCGGCTGCAGCGGAATCACCCCCGGTTGATCAGCATCCGGACGCTCGTAGCCCATTTGTGCCATCAACACGGCGGGGTTCAAAATTAAGATCGCTATCACCAAAATCAGCCAAATTCTCAGAATGTCACGCATGCATCCACATTGATGGGATCGCGCCGCAAAATCAAACTAGGAAAACAGAAATCAGCAAGGGCACTAACTACACTTGAAAATGTATCACGGCGTGATATAAATTCAAAAATGATCGAAAGAAAATTCACTTCGTTGCTCAGGGAGATGCTAGCCACGTTTCCGGTGGTGGCCGTGGTCGGCTCACGCCAGGTCGGAAAATCGACGCTCATTCAACAACCGATTATTGCACAGGGCCGCCGTTATCTCACTCTGGATGACGTGAGTATTTATTCTGTTGCGCAAGCCGATCCTAAAAGCTTTCTCGACAGCGAGGCACCATTGAGTCTCGACGAGGTCCAGCTTGCCCCTACTCTCCTTCGCGAGATCAAACTCTGCGTGGATCGAAAGCGCGAACCTGGACGCTTTCTAATAACAGGTTCCGCAGATCTTGATCATTGCGCGGATATTTCTTCTGTGCTGGCGGGAAGGGTTGGTATTCTGCGGCTTCCGCCGATTGCCATTTCAGAGGAGCACGATGCGACGGGGTGGCAGGAATGGATGAATGCGGGCAGCGTGAAATCTCTGGACACTTCATTTGCAGGGAAGCGCTATGCCTCATTTCCGCTAGAACGAATTCTCTCTGGTGGCTATCCGGACAGCCTTCTGGCAGCGACACATCGACATCGAATGCTCTGGATGGATTCTTTCAGGACAACCTATCTAGAGCGCGATCTCCGTAGAATTTCTGATATTGGCAACCTGGGAGAATTCATCCGTCTGATGAATCTCACAGCGGCATCGACAGGTGGGCTGCTTAATCAGGCAAATTTGGCACGGGATGCCGGAATGAGCCCGGCAACAGCCGGACGTCATCTTTCAGTTCTGGAAGCCAGCTTCTTGATCACCCGACTCCCTCCTTTCTTCGTCAATATCGGCAAACGAATGGTCAAAGCACCGAAACTCTACTGGAACGACACTGGTCTGGCCGCACACCTTTGCGGCATCACATCGATTGAAACCTTGCGGGCAAGTCTGATGTATGGCCGGTTTGTTGAAACGCTTCTCATGATGGAAATTCAGGCCTTACTTCCTTTGGCGGAGGAACCGGCCCGTCTTTTCCATGTGCGCACGCATGATGGCTTGGAAGTCGATGGACTTCTGGAAATTGGTCAGCGCCATTTGCCTCTGGAGATCAAGGCCTCAAAGACCGTGACCGCGTCCGATGCCGCGCCCATTGAGCGCTGGATCAGTTTGAATCCGAAGCATGGACCTGGCATTGTTCTCTATCTTGGAGAGGAATACTTGACCCTTTCGAAAAACGTTAGAGCACTACCCATCGGAGCCCTGTTTGGCCCCGTCCCATGACGCAAGGTAAATATCCAAGCCTTGTATCAGACTGATCTCTCGCGAAAATCCTGCATCGCCTCTACCATCAGTCGGGCAGGATCGGACCATCCGTAGTTTCCATCGACCACCACGGGACTGGCGCGCCACCAACTAAGCTCGGAGGCAAGCGCGGCTACGTCTTTGACCGGCACGATGGACCCATTCACGCGATGTTGGATCAGGTCCTTTGCACCGACTGCCTCGCTCACAATCACGGGCAATCCGCATGCAAGCGCCTGCACCACAACGAGCCCGAACCCTTCCTCCAACGACGGAAGCACCAGCACCGAACCCTGCCGGAATTCCTGCGCAAGGCGTTCCTGCGAAACCGAGCCATGTAACTTTAAGGGAACATTTCCCGAATACTGCTCCAACGCGCGTTCCACCTCGGGCAACACATCGCCAAAAAACTCCATCGTTGCATTGCCGCCACCAAACCCGGCAGCCGCCTCCAGCAAAGTCGGGATCCCTTTCCTCAGCCCCGCCATTCCTGCAAACAAAATTCGAAATCCTCCATTCCTTGCGGTCCCTGAGTTGTGAAAAATTGCCCCCTCCGCACCATACGGAACCACCGCAATTTTCTCCGCAGCAATCCGCTCCTCCACCAACTGATCCCGCACCAGCGTCGATGCCACGCAATGGAAATCCGCCAGCGCATATTCCTCCAACTCCCGCTCAAAATAAGCCGCATCGTAGGGCGTCTCTTTCTCAATATCACGTCCACCTGCCTCATACTCCGGACGCATTTTTCCCACCCATTGCCGGACCGGACCGGTCGCGTGGTTGAGCACCGTTTTCGCCCCCAGCCGCTTGGCTGCACGAAATGCCTCGCTGCATTGTCCCGGGATTCCGTGCAAAAAATCGCACGGCTCCAAAGCACTGCCCACCCAGCGATCAAAACCCGCATCCTGCCAGCGGAACAAATCCCGGTTGGCCGGCCGGAATTTCCGAGGCACCCGCAGCAATGAATACGTGACCAGCGTGCGCAGGGCATGCGAGCGGATATCCACCCCGCCCGGCTCCCGCAATTTCCAGCGTGGATAACCCGAGTAAAACGTGACCTCCGTCCCGCCCGCCTGCAGCGCTTTCACCATGTCGTAAACATGGCAGGGGTTGGTGGCAGCGAAGGAAATCTTCATATCTGGCTGGTATTATTGACGTGTCTGATTGCATCATGGAAGGCGCGATTTTAATGAAACACCATGGCCCGTTACCGCTCTATCCTCTGGCAGGAACTTGATCTCCGCCTCGGAGATCTGCGCATCCGCGAGCTCGCCGTGCACCATCATCTCCCGGAGCTGAACCGACTTGGCAATCACCGCCATGGCTACTGGCAATTTCTCTGCTACCTCTCCGGCAGCGGGGAACAGGTGATCGATGACCGAAGCCACGCCGTGAGCACCGGCTCTCTGGCCCTCATTCCCCCGGCCGTCCCCCATTCTTTCCGCAGGACCAGTAAAGCCTCCGTCAAATGCTGCGTGCTCGATTTTGAATTCAGCGGAGCGAAGGCACCCAGCCGCGCGCGCTTCACCGAACTCCACGCACTTGATCTCGGCGAAGTGCGGGCCAACCTCACCCGCATCGGCAAACTCAACCACAGCGGCGATGTGCCATGGGAGCTCGAGCGCGCAGCCTGCACATTTTCACTCGCAGGCATCCTTTTCACTGCCAGCGGCATTTTTCCGGATCACCACCGCCCGCACATTTCCCCCATCCTTCAAAAAATCTCCCGCATCCTGCAGGACCCCGCCACCGACCGGCTCCCGCTCACCGAGATCGCCGCGCAGACCGGATATCAACCTGTTTACCTCAACCGTGTGATCCGCCGCGAGACCGGCCTCACGCTCGGTCAATGGCGCACCCGCGAGCGCATTGCCCGCGCCAAGCAAGCGCTACTCGACCATGAACTCATCGGTGAAGCGGCTGCGGCCGTTGGCATGGACGATCAGAATTACTTCGCCCGGTGGTTCCGCATGCAAACCGGCCTTCCCCCCGGAGCCTTCCGTCAACTAGCCCGGCTGGAGGACGCCAAAACCGCTGCCATCACTCGTCGGGATAATGATTGAGCCTTCGCACGATCCGCGTATATTTCCGGTATGCCACGTCGAGCTTCCTCACAATTTCAACCACTCTGGCTGGTAGGTATTGCCATTGCCATCGTGGGTCTCGTTTTCATCGGACGCTTCGTCGTCACGGGAGTCAACGACCCCTACCGTACTCTGCCCGCTATCGAAGTCGGCACCTACCTTGAAAATTCCAACAGCCTGCGAGGCAATGTGTATCGCCTTGAGGGCACCATCGAAAAGTCCCTCGCATGGTCGCCCACCACCGGCCGCCTTTTCTCTCTTCAGGTTGATCATCGCGGCTCTATTGAGATCCTCCCGATCCTCGTGCCGCCCGATTTCAATCACATCAACATCCAAAAAGGCCAGGAATTCACATTCCGTGTGGAGATTGGTGACAAAGGCATGATACTCGCCCGCGAACTTTCCAAATCATGATTTCCCGCAAAAGTTTCCTCATCCTCTCAGCCTGCATTGCGGTCCCGGCCAGCGCCCTCGCGCAAAGCGCCAACGATCTCGATCAGCCCGCAGGCGAGTCTGCCGCGCCTGCGCAATCCAGTCAAAACCAGCCCGCAGCACGTCCCGCGCAGGGCGGCTCCGATCAAGGCGGTGGTTTCCTTGGCGGCGACGTCCCGTTTTTTAATCCCGGCAACGAGCTCCTCACATGGGATGGCCGTTCATGGAACGTTAATAACAACCGCCTTTTCCAGGCACGCTTCGAAAAATATCTCAACACCGAAGAGGAAAGTGACGAGGACAGTATCAAATACCGCAAGATTCTGGATGCCATCATGAAAAAACTGGCTCCCGGCGAAGCCACATCCTCCAGCTTGGATGAGGCTTTCAAGCTGCTTCCGCTTGCCTCCGACTTCGAAATCGATGCCAACCTGTGCGATGGCATTGCCAATGCGGTTTATTCAGTCTGGCAGTCCCGCCGCGAAAATGAACGCCTCAAAAAAGCGCAAGAGACCCTGGACTACGAACTTGAAGTCCATGAATGGAATGCGCTCTCCGCGAGCCGTGATCCCTCGATGAACTCACGGCCTCCGTCCCGCGATTCCGCTTCTCTCGAAGCTTGGAAGCAACAGATGGCACTCCGCCGCGACCTTAAGATCGGGCCCATCACCACCCGCGCCGCCGAAGTCAAAGCGCTCATCCTGGCGAACCAACTGAAGCGCGAAACCACCCAGCTACAAGCGAAGGTCGAGTTCCAGGCGCTGATTGTGCAGCTTTTCATGCAACGCCGCTTTCAGCATGTGCTCATCAGCACCCGGTTCTACCGCAGCATCTTCGGCGATGGTGACACATTGCTGCGCGTGGGCGATGATGCCAAAGCCCTTTTTTCCCAGACCACCGGGATGCCACCCACTGTTGCAGTGATGGACAGCCTTGCCAACGAAATGATCCGCGACGCCACCGAAGGCGTCAGCGCCTACCGTTTCCTCCTCGAACGCGAGGAACTCGAGAGCGCCACCAAACGCCTCGCCGAGTCGTTTGTCGTCGGCGAATACCTGCCAGCCTTGCGCACGCTCCCCCGTGATGAAAAACGCCAAGCCCTCGCCTTCGCGCAACAGACCAACCAGCTCATCAACGCTCTCGAAGTGAAAGACTACGCGCTCGCAGAAAAAATCATCAACGGCCTCAGCACTACCGCCAAAGACTTCGATAGTTCGCAAGCCATGGCCGCCATCGAGACCGCCCGCACCATCAGCGCCATGCACCTTGCCAAGGCCCGCAATGCTGCCGTGAGCGGTGACCGCGAGACCCTCGAAGTCGAACTCAAAGCCGCCACCGAGATGTGGCCGCGCAACCCGGCACTCGCCGAAGTCTCACAACTCATTTTTTCCCAGGCCGATGTGCAACAACAGGCACTCATTGACCTGGATCAACTTCTGAGCCAGCGCAATTACCGGCAGATCTTTGACGATCAAATCCGCTTTATCGCCGCATCCGCCATGTTCCCCGAGCGTCAGGAAAAACTTCGCGAAGTCCTTACCAACATGCATCTCGTCGAAGCCGCCATCAACCAGGCCAGCGAGATTGCTAAACGCGGTGACAACGCCGGAGCCTGGGAGAGTATCGAGCGGGCGTATATCGAATTCCCCGACGACATGAAACTCAGCCAAGTGCGCGCCGACATCACAACCCGGGCAGCGGATTTCGTCCGCACGCTTCGCACAGCTGAGGAGCTGGAAGAGCGCGGCCAAACCGGTTCCAGCCTCGCATGGTTCCTCAAAGCCCAGCACATCTATCCCGCCAGTGATTTCGCCCGCGAAGGCATCCAGCGCATGGTCGGCGAATTCTTCCCGGAAACAGTCGCGGAATTTTAAATGGAGCGGGTGATGAGATTCGAACTCACGATTCGATTCTACACCCTTAAAAAATGTTCCACCCTCTACAAAAAAAGTTCTACAACAATCCTTGCGCTTCACGTTATTAGGACTAATATTAGGACTCATGGCTACTGTATAC
>JBGTCP010000526.1:0-3861 GCA_041748815.1 Chthoniobacterales bacterium | reverse complement strand
AAGATACCCTGGCACGACGAATCGACAGATCGACCACAAATCCAGCGGTGAATTCTCCAGCGGTGTCCCAGTGAGGGCAATTCGTCGGGAGGCTTTCAAACGCATGGCTGCTTTAGCTGCCTGGCTGTCGGCGTTTTTAATGTTTTGCGCTTCATCCAGAACCACCAGATCAAAGTCGGAGCGTGCAAAAAACCCAGTGTGTCCGCGCAAGAGTCCATAACTGGTGATGATGATATCGAACGAGTTTAAATCCATGGCGCCTAGCGCCTGTCCGTTGGAAGCCACCCCACAGCTGCGTCCCGGAATAAACCGTTCTGCTTCGGATCTCCAGTTCTCCAGCAATGAGGCAGGTGCCACGACCAGAGTGCGGAAGTTTCCCGTGTCAATCACGCTCAGACATTGCACGGTTTTGCCGAGGCCCATATCGTCGGCCAGCATGCCGCCGCGGAATTTTTGCAGCGCTGATAACATCCACTGCACACCGGTTTGCTGATACGGCCGCAGTGTTTTTTTCCATCCATCGGAGAGCTCAAATTCAGGCGTTTCAGCATGTCCGATGCATTGCATTTCCACGCCGAGCGCGGCGGCGGATTGCTGGAGAAAATCCGCATTACCGTTGCGAAGCCGGAAGCTCCCCGGCTGATGTTGTTGCGGCGCACAATCGGCAAGTGCGGCATCCAAGCCTTCGATGGCGCTTTCATCGATGACAAGTGTCTTACCGTCTGCACGTTTAGTGTGTGATGCGCCGCCGCGCAACAACCGCTGGACCTCACTGACGCTCATCCGTGAGTCATCAGCAGCCAGGTACTCCACCTGCACCGTGAACCAATCCTCGCCGCCCCCGGACCATTGTGCTTCCACGGTTGGGCGCACGCGCACTACCTGATTGTCGGCATGAGTTGCCATGTCTCGAAGGATCACTCGCCATTCCGCGGGCAAAGATTCCCGGCCAAATGCAAAAAAGTGCAGGATTTGCATCCGGTCTTTGAGCTGAAATTCGCCGTGCTTTTTCCCGGGCAAAAATCCCCGCTCCATCAGACGTCGATAAGCATCACCCTCCATCGACGGGCTGGTTGTGGCTGCTTGTCCTTCAGGAGTTTGAAAGAGGAGAGGGCCTTGAGCCGGGTCCAATGGGAGATCGAGTCCGCGATAGAAAAATGAAATATTCGCATTCAGACCGTTGAGTGTGCCCTCGATTTCGAGTCGCACACCCGGTGCGACAGGCGTCGGGAGTTGCTCTGCCAGATCCGGCGGCACTGTGAAGAAATCGGAGAGTATCGCGAGATCGCGAGAAGCGGATTCCGCGTCCAGCACCATGCCGCGGGTGAGCAATTTTCCAAAGCGGGCGGGGAGGCCCGGCGCTATGGGTTGAAAGACGGGCGGTTGCCACTGCCACGCACCTGCTTCGCATGCAAGGGTGCCTGTCGGCATCTTCGCAGCGACTTTAAGTCCCTGAAGCCTGAGATTTGGCGAAAGCGGCTCGGGAGAAATGTCGATTTGCTGGGCGCGCCCCAGCGTGATGCGTGGATGCGCCGTGCAGGCATCCAGCAGGTTGATGAATTGTTCCTGCTCTACCGCAAGCATGCTTGCGGGTTCAGCCGGAGAAACGGAGCGCAGCCATTCCAGCAGGCCCGCATCTTCGTCACCGGTCCAATACTGAACTGTCTGCTTGAGCGTGGTGAGTTGCGCCGGACCATCGCCCAGGTTCATTTCCACAATCACAGGCACCCGGTTTTTCTCCCATGCGGCGGCGAAGTTCGGTGGCAGCAGCACGGAGAGTTGCAGATATTGCGCATCCTCGACAGGTTCGGTAAAAATCTCCGGCCATGTGGAGACGGTGGCTGGCTTTTCCTGCGCAGGCGGAGGTTCCGTTTTTGCAAGTCCGTGCCCGAGCACTGCCAATCCCACAGCCAGCGAGTGACTGCAAATAATCCCTTCGCGTTTGGACCGCAGGCACGTGCATTGATTGTCCACATGCGTTTTTGAATGAAACATAAGCCCCGCAGCAAAGTCTTTGCTACCGGAGCGAACGATGCCCTGAAGCCTGTTGGCTTCGAACTTTTCCTCCCGCACTGCGCCTGCGGCGACGATCATGCGGGCTTCTTTCATTTCCTTCCACCCGCCCGTGTCCATGAGGAATTTTTCTGAGAGATCAATCGTGTCCATACTTCACATGAGGCTGAATGGATCCACATCGACCGTCACATGCACGTCTTCCGGGAAGGTGAGATCTTTGAGGACTTTGCGCAAATGACGGCTGAGCTTAAGGATGGCCACGGTGCGAAGACTAAGATGGTAGCGATATTGACCCTTAAGACGCTCCAGCGGCGCTGGCGCAGGTTCGCCGAGGATGACATTGTCTGGCATCCCGTCTTTGATATATCGCCAAAGCGTGGTCGCAGAGAATTCGACCAGCTCGAGATTGGGAGAGCGCAGCGTGATCAACACGAAGTGAGTGAATGGCGGATACTGCCCCTGTTTGCGGAACTCCAGTTCCTGACTGGAAAATTCTTTGAAATCCGCTTTGCGCGCGAATTGGATGGATGGGCTGTGTGGCGTGTAGGTCTGCACATAAACCTCCCCCAGCACTTCGCCGCGACCCGCCCGGCCTGCCACCTGAGTGAGCAATTGAAAGGTGCGCTCGCCTGCCCGGAAATCGGGCAGATGTAAAGTGAGATCGGCATTCACTACGCCGACGAGGGTTACGTTCGGAAAGTGCAGGCCCTTCGCGATCATCTGCGTGCCGATGAGAATATCGATGGTCCCACGGCGGAATGCGCCCAGGGTTTCGCGATAGGCTTCTTTGCGGGTCATCGCGTCGGCATCCATGCGGGCCACTTTTGCTGCGGGGAAAATTTTGGCCACAGTGTCCTCGACCTTTTCGGTGCCTGCGCCGGAGTAGCGGATCTTTGGATCGCGGCATTCAGGGCATTTTGAAGGGACGATCTGTGTGTGTCCGCACATGTGGCAGACGAGTCGCGCAGCCGCACGGTGGAAGGTCATGGGGATGCTGCAATGTTTGCAATGGCACACATAGCCGCATTCCTGGCAGGTGAGCGCGGTGGAAAATCCGCGACGGTTGAGAAACAGGATGATTTGCTCGCGTTTCCCCAAGCGGTCTTCGATGGCCTGGCACAACAGATTGGAGAGAACGATGGGTCCTTTTTTTGCAGGCTGAATCCGCATGTCCACAACACGAATCAGTGGCATTGTGCGGTCATCTGCGCGCTCATTGAGCCATGAGATGGAATATTTGCCCTGCTGTGCATTGTGATAACTTTCCAGGGATGGCGTGGCGCTGCCGAGGATGATGGCGCAGGGTTCGATGCGTGAGCGGACGACTGCCACGTCGCGGGCATTGTAACGTGGTGCCTCTTCCTGTTTGTAAGAGTGCTCGTGTTCCTCATCGACGATGATGAGACCGAGACGGTCGAGCGGAGCGAAAACAGCGCTGCGTGCACCGATCACGATCCGTGCGCGTCCGGCATGGATTTTGTGCCATTCGTCATGACGTTCGCCGGCTGAGAGGTGGCTGTGCAAAACGGCCACTTCGGTGCCCGCTGCAACAAAGCGGGATTTAAACCGCTCGACCGTTTGTGGAGTGAGGGCGATCTCCGGGACAAGCACGATGGAGGACATACCTGCGCCAATCACATTTTCAATGGCCTGCAGATACACCTCTGTTTTGCCGCTGCCGGTCACTCCATTGAGAAGGATGGGCTTGGAGTTCACCGGGTCATGGATTGCGGCCAGTGCAGTGTCGAGAGCTGATTGCTGTTCGGCGCTCAGGACGAGGTTTTTGGTGGGGAGAAATTCGTCGTTCTCATGCGGATCGCGTTGCACGCTTCGCGAGCGCAATTC
>JBGTCP010000525.1:0-3541 GCA_041748815.1 Chthoniobacterales bacterium | reverse complement strand
ACATGCGCAGAGAGTCTGCCCGCGAGTTTCCGCAACTGATCCAAGCCTTAGCCGAGACCTTAGAGACCTTCGAACCTGATCAATGCAAAAACTTCTTCAAGCATAGTCAATATGCGACAAACTAAACCGAAAATGCTCTAGACGTAATTCATACGTTCGCCCATCTCCCATCACCCGGAGTTTTACGCCTTCCTTGCCGCTTAAATCGAAGCCAAGGTCCTGAATTTGCACCTGCGCAAAACCACCATTATTTTCGAGCGAAAGTGATCCGGTGAAAACCAACGTGCCATCGCGAATCACAGCGCCACCCGTCGAGACGCCCCCCATCACACCATCATTTTCAGCGCTCCAGACCGGCTCAGCAGCTTCGTCCTCAAAATCGAGATGAAACTCCGTCTGACGGGTATCCACCGGCTCTGCGTTCGAGTGCGGCGCAAGGAAACAGATTAATATCATGGAAATCGAAGCGGCAAAGGAATGGATCATCCGGCAACTAGAGCGCGAATTCCACCGAGCGCAATCAATGTATTTGCACCACGTTCGAGCAATCGGGTTTCAACGTGTCCGATGCCTTCAGCCATTTGCTGATGCCGAAGGCATCTCAGCTACAGCAGCCGGGGGTTGAGCGCAGCGACACCCCCGGAATCCTTCTTCAGTCGTTGATCCTGAAGGGATCACAGCCATTTGCGGGCTAGAAAGAATTACCAACTACCTTGCGCACGACGCTGAGCGGGTGCCGTAAGCACCTAAGGCGGACAGGAATGTCCGCCCTCCTTTCTTACCTGATTTCCTTTCACAAAAATTCTTCCCCATCGAAGTGCACCCGCGTATGGTCGCGTCCTGTTTAATCGACTATGGCGGAAGATCCCACTACTACCAGCACCCCGCCCGATGAGGACGTGGAAAAGCAGTCCACTCTGGGCAGCGGCACGTACGAGATCATACGGCAGCGGCTGACCAATCAAGGCAACCAACTCCGCGAGCGCATGTCCAAGCTCGATGGCCGACGCAAGGAAGTTTTCGGCAGCATCGAGTCCAAGCTCCTCAAGGCGGATCGCATCCACACAGCCCACCACTGTATCCCGCAGGACATGGTGCAACTTGGACATGGACGTTTTCTGTTTGGATTCAATGTCCGCTTCGCCTTGAAAAAAGAGGTCGAGCTCGGAGATGTCTTCTCGATTTATAATCGCGATAAGGAAGCAGGGGAATTCCACGAAGAGCCGCTCGATTTGCTGGCAGATGAAAAATTCCTTACTGATTTCAAGCGAATCTACAACGTCTACGAGCGCACGTTTTTTACAAAATTTTCGGTCATCGAGGGCAATCTCTACATGGTCTTTCAGACCGGGAACAACGCGACTGACATCGCGGTTTTCAAATGGGGGATGGTCAACGATGGTCTTCAATACCTCGATGGTCGCGCGGAGACTGATTTCCGGCGCGTAGGGTTCCCGCCACAGCACGGCTTCACCTGGAAGACGCCGGATCGCGAATCCTACCGCTACGGCGACCACCCGCACATTTCCATCAAGGACCGCGTGTTTGTGGAATGTGTGGGCGGAGATCTCACGATCAAGGTCGAGGATAATACTTCCAGCGGGCATGGCATTTACTCTGAGCCCGTCGACGACCGTCACCAAAAAGTGGACGATGCCGAGATCGCTTACGCAAACCTGGGTCCGCTCATTCTTTTAAAAATCCGGCCCTACAAAGAACAGGCTTTCCGTTATTTGATCTTCAACGAGAAGCTGCAATCCGTGAAGCGCGTTGACTCCATTGGGGATTCCTGCGCGATTCTGCCGGAGGATCATGGGCTCGTTTTTCCGGATGGGTATTATTTAACGACTGGCGAGCTGAAACTCTTTGGTTCCGCCGGTGAGGGGCATGTGCTTGAGCGGACGATTCACGCACCGAATGGCGAGGATTCGCTCTTTGTTTTTTACGCCCGCACCACTGGCGAATACGTGCTGCTTCCCTACCGGCTCATCAGCCAGAAAGTGGATGAGCGCATCACCTGTCACGGATTTTCGCTCTTCCCGAACGGGCATCTTGTCCTGTTCCGCGCCGACAACGAGCCGCAGAAACATCACATGATCCAGTTGCGGCAAACGCCGTTTCATCTGGCCGGATTTGAGCCGGAAGGTCAACGCGATGCATTTCTGTATTCGGTGGGCAATCGTGAAGTTGTGCGCTGCCTTGCCGAGTGTACCGAGGTGCTCGCCCTTGTGCGCAAAGACGAGCCGTATGCGGAAATGTATGCCGATATCGCCACGCAATGCGCCCGCATGCTTGACGCTTATCCGTGGCTCTCCGACGCCGAAGGTTTCGGGGTGGATGACGCATTGCGGCAGCTGCGCGAGGTGGCTGACCGGGCAGTGGATGAGTTCGATAAAGTGCAACGTCTCCAACGGGATGCCGTTCAAAAAGTGGCCGACGTCGCTGCCGCAGTTGAATCGCAATTTGCAGAGGCCCGCCGCGCTTCGTTTCAATTGCTCGAGGAATATGTGCACCAACTGGCCGCACTACGCCGACTCACCGGCGAGCTCATCACCCTTAAAGATGAGCGCTACATCGATGTTGCCAAATTGACTGCGCTCGAGACGCAGGTCAGCGAGGAAAATGCGCGGCTCTCGCAGCAATGTGTCGGATTCCTTCTCAAACCCGAAGCAATGGATCCTTATCGCGTGGCTGCGGAGGAACAACTGGCCGCCGCGGAGAAAGTTTCGCGAGTCGCGGAAGCCCGTAAGATTGAGGAGTCCGCCGCAAAAACCAGTGCTGAGCTGGAAATGCTCATCGAGATCGTCAACAACCTCGGCATTGAAGATGCCACGGAAACGACCCGCATCATCGATGGCATCACGGGCATTTACACGCTACTGAATCAGGTGCGGGGAACGCTGCGCAACCGCACGCACGATTTGCAGCAGGCCGAGGGCACTGCGCGTTTCGCCGCCCAGATGAAGCTGCTTGGTCAATCTGCCGCCAGCTATCTCGACCTCTGCGACACTCCCGCCAAATGCGAGGAATACCTCAACCGCATCAGCGTGCAGATTGAGGAAATGGAAGGCACGTTCTCGGACTTTGATGAATTTATTATCCAGATCACCGAGCGCCGCACGGAATTGTATGAGGCCTTTGAACAACGAAAAGTAGCGCTCGTCGAAGCCCGCAACCGCCGCGCGACAGCATTGATGACTTCCGCTGACCGCATCTTGAAGGTCGTCGGCAACCGGCTCGCCACGATGGAGACGACGCAGGAAATCAACACCTACCTTGCATCGGACGTGATGATCGGAAAGCTCCGCGAGACGATCCAGCAGCTCATGGATCTGGAGGACACGCTCAAGGCCGATGATCTCGCGACCCGCCTCCGCAGCCTGGGCCAGGAGGCCGTGCGGCAGCTCAAAGACCGTCAAGAGCTTTTCACCGAAGGCCCCGGCGTGATCCGGCTGGGCAAACATTCCTTCAATGTCAACTCGCAGCCCCTCGATCTCACCACGGTGCAGCGCGATGGGAAGCAATTCATCCACATCACCGG
>JBGTCP010000524.1:0-1974 GCA_041748815.1 Chthoniobacterales bacterium | reverse complement strand
GCAGGCCCCGGGCAGGGTGCAACATTCACCCTGGAACTGCCTTGTGCGACGCAAGAGAAAAATTATGAATAATCTACCCACGGAAAAAAACCGGCGCGTGCTGGTTATTGATGACAACCGTGCAATTCACGAAGATTTCCGCAAAATTCTGTGCCCGTCTAACGCCACGGTCATGGCCTTGGACGCCGCTGAAGCAGCGTTGTTCGGAGGCTCCACGGACCCGGTCGAGGACACCCGGTTTGAAGTGGACTCGGCTTACCAGGGACAGGAGGGAGTAATGCTCGCGGCAAAAGCCATTGAAGCCGGGCGGCCATACGCCGTGGCGTTCGTGGACGTGCGGATGCCGCCGGGATGGGATGGTGTGGAGACTACGGGGCAACTCCGGAAACTGGATCCCGAACTACAGGTGGTGCTTTGTACGGCCTATTCCGATTATTCATGGGATGAGATGTTCGAAGTGCTGGGCCAGCGCGACGGGCTGCTCATTCTCAAAAAACCTTTCGATAGCGTGGAAGCATTTCAATTGGCGCATGCGCTCACGGAGAAATGGTGGCTGCATCAGCAATCCCAGCGAAAACTGGAAGAGCTGGAAAAGCTGGTAGCGGGTCGCACCAGTGAGTTGGCCGGCTCGCTCTCACTGCTCAAAGCAACACTCGACTCCACGGCGGATGCCATTGTGGCCATCGATCTGGCCGGAAAGGTAATTTCCTACAACGCCAGATTCACCGACCTGTGGCAGTTTCCCGAGGACATGCTGG
This sequence comes from Chthoniobacterales bacterium, assembly GCA_041748815.1. Classification (GTDB taxonomy): domain Bacteria; phylum Verrucomicrobiota; class Verrucomicrobiia; order Chthoniobacterales; family CAKUMP01; genus JBGTCP01. The sequence goes on along the minus strand of JBGTCP010000524.1, from coordinate 1,216 downwards.
AACGTCGTGATGCCGCAGAACTCCGAGATTACTCCGCGAGCCAGATGAAAAATCCTGCGGTATTTTTCGCGCGCGGGTTGCAAAATCACAGGCTGATCCCGAAGCCGAAGGCTTTGACACGATCGAACTCAAGGATGGCCGCATTTTTGAACGTTACATTTTTCCACAACGTATTGCTGGCGGGTGCGTGGGCTCAGTGATCAACTGGCGCGATATCACCGAGCGCCAGCGGACGGAGAACGCCTTGCGAGAGAGTGATGTAAAATTTAATCAATTGGCAGACAACATCACCGATGTCTTTTGGATCCGCTCGCCGGACTTGAGCGAGGTGCATTATGTCAGCCCGGCCTTTGAGCGCATCTGGGGCCGCTCGATGGAAAGTTTACAGGCCAATCCTCACCAGTGGACCGACTTCATTCTGCCGGAAGACCGAGAGCGGGTGGCCGGTGCTTTCGCCGCGCTCACGGGCGACGCTCCCAGCCTGGACATTCAGTATCGCATTGTGCGCCCCGACGGCGAAATCCGCTGGGTGCGAACGCGCGGATTTCAAGTCCGCGATGCGGCGAAAAATCTGATCCGCCATATTGGAATCGTGACCGATATCACCGAGCAGAAGCTGGTGGAAGCCCGCTTATTCCAATCCCAAAAAATGGAAACCATCGGCAAACTCACCGGGGGCATCGCCCATGAGTTTAACAGCATCCTCACCGCCATCATCGGCCAGAGCGAAATGCTACTCAATGATCTGCCGCCGGAAGGCGCTGCAGCCGGGAGCGCCGCAGAAATTTCCACAGCCGCCGGACGCGCCGCTGCGCTGACCCGTCAGCTCCTCGCCTATGGCCGCAAACAAATCCTAAAACCCGAAATTCTTGATCTCAATCAGGTACTGTCACGTCTGGACGGCATGTTTCGGCATCTCATGGGAGGAGATGTGGACGTTCGAAGCATGCCGGATCCACGGCTCCGATCTGTCAAAGTGGATGCGGGGCAACTGGATCAGGTCCTCATCAACTTGGTGATGAACGCGCGGGACGCCATGCCCAACGGAGGCAAACTAATGATCGAAACGGGCAATGTAAGGGTTGGCCCGGACGATGAACTCAATTACCCCGATCTCCCCCCCGGCGACTATGTCATGCTGGCCATCACGGACACCGGGGTAGGGATTCAGCGGGAATTGCAATCGCGGATATTCGAGCCGTTTTTCACCACCAAG
>JBGTCP010000523.1:0-3000 GCA_041748815.1 Chthoniobacterales bacterium | reverse complement strand
TTGCGACCATCTAGAAATTACCGGTCCAATGCGCAGGGGGCAGGGGTAGATCTGATTGGAGTCAGGCTGGTGGCCTTGGTAATAAAAGGCCCCAAAACTCCCCAAGAAATATCAAATTTCTTGCCTGACCCCAAAACCATTGACACTCAGGTTGACAGTTGCCTTTCCAAGCTGATCGACCAACACCCAAGGCTCGGGGTCGCTCAGCACCGCCGGATGATCCGTCAGCACACGGAGCGCGATTTTCTGTGCTTCGTTAATTGAATCGTCGTAGCCGATGCCAACCTCAAAATAGTCCCGCCGGTTGGAATTGGTCGTGAAGTTACGAAGATTACTCTTGTAGACGCTGGCATTGGGAATCTGCACAAGGTTGCCATCCAGCGCCATGAGGATAGTGGTGCGCACGTTCAATTGTTGCACGTAACCAGTAACGCCAGATACCTCGATGAGATCGCCCATCTGGAACGGCCGCTGCATGCTCAAAAAAATGCTGGCCAGAAAATTCTCCGTGATGTCCCGGAATGCGATTCCCACGGCCAGACCGACCAAACCAGTGCCTCCCACCAGAGTCAGCGCCAGTTGAGTGAGGCCTGAGACACGGAGCACGACGTAGGTGCCGACAAGAAACACCAGGATTCCGATGACACCTGCAATCACGTTGCGCAGCAGCCGCGCTTGTACCCGATGACGAAGAACGGAGCGCGATTTCCGCGCTGTTAGCATTCCAGCTCCCGCCGACAATCCGAGGATCAGCAGCCCAAGGAGGAACAAGGGCAGGGAACGCAGAAATTCGCGTAAAAGTCCCATCATTCCGCTCCATGCCGGACCAAAGTCCCACATCGACGGCTCGGTTACTTCCATTCGATTGACCACGGCAACTACGTCCTGAGTGTTTCGCGCCAGATCGCCCGCCCACTTCTTGAGTTCATCGGAAGCCACCCGGCCGGTGAAAAAAACCACTCCCTCCTCGACCCGCACTTCCGGCGCGGTGAACCACTCAGTCGCCTCCAGAACGCCTTGGAGGCGCTCGCGGATTTCCTCATCACGTGCGACTGGATTGACATCCACCTTCTCCGGCGCCTGCAAAACCTCTTCCTCCTCAGAGGTCGTCGCTTGTGAGGCGTCGGCACCGGGCGGCGGTTCCTGCGCGTGGACCGTCACGATCAGTAGTCCACAAAGAGAAACGAGCCACATCCCCCGCAGCAGTAGTTGACAAAAATCGCCTGCCGATTGGCGCAACCTTTGAAAACAGACCCCTGTGGGAATGCTCGCGTGGTATTTTGGAGTTTTTTCGGACGAATTTCCCATGCTGCCGCTCAACTATCTCCCAATACGGAGGTTCAGATCAACACTACCGTGCACAAGTTGAAGATTAAACTGATGACTCGTCCCAGCGCACCCTGAGGAAGGGGCACGCTGGACTGTGGTCTCGGGATCAGTCATGCTATTTTTCGATTACTAAAATGGATTGCAAGAAAGCACCTGCCTATGCACTTGACTCAACACATACCGCATCTTGTGATGTTTTTGACTCGGATGAAGATTTTAGCCACAAAATGTAGTGCTTGTTGAGTCAAGTGCATACCCAGGAGATAGCATGACCCCAAGCTTACACTCAATCACATGCCTTCACGACGGTAAAGATGGAGTTGTTTTGCAATGAAATCGCTGCTAATTTCTTAAATATGAGCGTGACTGAAATCAAGCAAGCCATAGCCCGGCTCACTCCGGAAGAATACTGCGAGCTGATGGCAGAATTGCGCACTCCCCTCGAAGATGATGCGTGGGACTCGCAGATGAAAGCGGACGCCGCTGCGGGAAAGCTCGATTTTGTTGACCGGAACATCGAACAAGCGGGCCGCGAGGGAACCCTACTGCCAATAAAACAGATCATCGAAGCGTGAACTTCACAAGTCGCGGAACACCCGGGTTCTGGGGGCTGTATCGCCAATTGCCTGCCAACGTGCGCGAATCAGCACGAAAGACATATCGCCTTTGGCTGGCTGACGCCCTGCATCCTTCGCTTCATTTCAAGAAGGTCAGTGGCAGCAAATGGTCCATCCGCATCGGCATTCATTACCGGGCGCTTGGAAGGTTCGAAGCGGACGGATTTGTCTGGGATTGGATCGGCACTCACGCGGATTACGATAAACTGCTGTAGCGTTTTTTGAGCTGGGATGACATGCGAAATCCCGCGCAGGACTCCAGTTCGGACAGAAACTGAGTGCCTCTCCCTACAGTCAGAAGCGCCGAAATCAGCGGAGCTCTTTCCCATGCTGCCGCACAGACTATCGCAATGGGCTTGAGCGGTTTGAGAAGTGCCGATTGCTGCGAAAAGCAGAGTTAAGGCGGTGAAGGAAACTTTCAGGTTCTTGTTTTTTTCATCTTGGTGATCGCTTCAAGTGTCAAAAGAATCGGAGCGCTCAAAGAAGATATGCCATTCCTCATCGGAGATGTGCTTCGAGCGCACATTGAATCCTTCGGTTTGAAAAATTTCGTAAAGTGGGAGTGGGAGGAATGGCGCAATCAGGTGCAGTGCCTGGCCAGGCATGAGTTGCTCCTTTGCGTCCATGATCGCTGCAAAATGCTCCTCTCCGGTGCCTAGCAGCGGGCGCAAGTCCAGCGTTTTTGCCTGGTGTTGGGTCATTGAAAGAAGATCGAATCTCAGTTGGTGGTTTCAGGTTTCGGAACGAATTATCGTGAGAATCATTTTAAAACGCTTGATTGCCTTGAGCGTGCGGTTGACGCGCGGGCATAAGAATCACCTCTCCGCTGTGCAGCAGGTGCGGGTTGCCAGCGATGGTGATTTCCACTTCGCCTTCGAGCAATTGGACCAGAGCGTCAAAAGGTGCCGTGTGCTCGCTCAGACCCTGGCTGTCGTCAAACGCGAAGATCGTCACGCTGCCGGCGGGCTTCTTAACAACTTCGCGGCTGACAACCGAGCCGTCCTGGTAATTAACCAAATCGATGACTTGGTTGACTTCCGCGGCAGGGAGTCCT
>JBGTCP010000522.1:0-6927 GCA_041748815.1 Chthoniobacterales bacterium | reverse complement strand
CCCGAGCATGAGGTCGCGAATCACCAGCAATGTCCAGCGGTCCCCCAGGATGTCCAAGGCGCATGCCACCGGACACGGCGACCGGCGTATTGCAACATCCGCTTTCTTGAGCTCTCGGGGCATACCCGAAATATGGCAGCAATAAAACTTGCAAACAACAACCATTTTACTTGCATTTAAAAAGTAAAATGGTCATTTGTTTTTTTCCATGAAAAACAGCACTACTTATGAACTCGCGGCACCGGGAGCCGGATTACCAAAGCTCGAACTCACGATTGCGAAGATTTTGTTCCGTTTACAGTGTCTGACTGGCAACCGCGAATCATTCAATCAACGCTTCCAGGAGGAGCGGGATAAAATCCGTGACCTTGTTGTTTCCTGCAGGCAGGAAGATGGCGCGGCACGTGTGTTGATCCGCAGACTTCCCGGCTTGGAAGACAGCAGCAGGGATTGGTCGGTCTGGATGACGCTGGATCATTTGCGCATTGTGCATCTTGAAATTGCGAAGGTCTTCGAGTTGCTCGGGCAGGGCATCGAACCACAACAAAAAGTCAGCACGGCCACGGTGAAACCATCACCCGATGTGACTGGCGCCGTAGTGAAGGATTATGATTTATCCTGCGACGTCGTGATGAGCGCGGTAGCGGCCGTGAAAGAATTGCACACGCCGGTGCGGCTGGCGCATCCATGGTTTGGTCCGATGGATGCCTTTGCGTGGCACGCATTAATGGCCGTGCACATAGGGATCCACCGGCGCCAGATCGAGCGTATCCTCAGCGAAATTGCAGCAGGATAAGACCATCTACATTTTTCTCCGCACCGTTTGAGACGAGCATGAATCAAGCCCTTTCAGTCACCAGGGATCCCATTCTTCAACTGACCTGGCGCATCGCGGTGCCGGTGAGCGTGGGCATGTTTTTTCAGACAATGTTCAATGTGGTGGACACGTATTTTGCGGGAACGTTGAGCACGGATGCACTCGCTGCGCTCTCGCTGTCGTTTCCGGTTTTTTTCCTGCTCATTGCGGCTGGCAGCGGATTGAGCCAGGGCACGACTGCACTGGTTGCCAATGCACTTGGAGCGGGTGATCGCGACGGTGCGAGGCATCTCTTTGCGCAGGCAATTTTCTTCGCGGCAGTCGTAAGTGTGCTTGCGATGGTGATCGGATGGATGGTGGCTCCGGGTTTGTTTCAAATGCTCGGGGCGGAAGGCGAATATCTTGCTCTTACGCTGGATTACATCCGCGTGATCCTGGCAGGCAGTGTGTTTTTTGTTCTCACCATGACCTTGAACAGCGCGCTCTCCGCAGAGGGTGAAACCGGTTTCTTCCGGAACTTTCTGATTGTGGGATTTTTCGCCAACTGCGCATTGAATCCGCTACTGATCCACGGGATGGGCTGGATCCCCGCGCTCGGGGTGGCTGGCATTGCGCTCGCCACTGTGATTGTGCAGATCGGTGGCTGTGTTTATCTGTGGATCTGCCTTGGACGGTCGTCGACGTGGCGCGGACTACCTGGGCGTTTATTCCGGGCCGATGCTCAACTGCTGCAGAGGATCGCTGGTCAATCGGTGCCGGCTGCGCTCAACATGGGGACAATTGCTGCGGGCATTTTCATCATCACGTGGTTCGTGCAGCATTTTGGCAAGGAAGCGGTTACCGCAATTGGAATTGCCACCCGCATTGAGCAGCTTTTACTGATGCCTGTGATCGGCCTTGCAACTGCGACGCTGACGATCGTGGGACAGAATCATGGAGCAGGCCTGCGAGGACGTGTCCGGGACGCGTGGACGATTAACTCTGTGGCGGGGACAGGGTTGATGCTTATCGGCGGGCTGCTGTTGCTGGTTTTCGGCAAATTCGGCGTGCGTTTTTTCAGTACGGATCCGCTGGTCGTTGCGCATGGCACCGATTACTTGCTTGCCGCATCTCTGACTCTGGCGGCGTATCCGGTTTTGTTCGTGACCGTATTCATGATGCAGGGACTGAGGCGACCGTTTTACGGATTGTGGGTGGGAATTTACCGGCAAATCGCAGCGCCAATCGTGGTTTTTTACTCGCTGTGTTTTGCATTGGACTGGGGAGTATCGGGTGTTTGGTGGGGATTTTTTATGGTGACATGGAGTGCAGCGCTTTTCGCACTTTGGTGGGGCCGGGGAGCGGTGCGCGGACTCGATGACAGCGCTCGCCCTGTCTGATCAGCGGGATCCGAAGGCTTCTTCCAGCGAAGCGATCCATGTTGGCGAGGGGCGCATTTTGTTGAGTTTGAGGAAGTCGAGAAATGCTGCGATTTTTTCCCGGCAAGCAACTTCGAATCCGTTTTGCGAGCGGGTTTCGAGGTAGGCGTTGTAGACATTGACCCCATGCCGCAGGCTGGTCATATCAGCCATGGGCAGATTGAGGGCGCGCCCGAGTTCGTCGGTGCGGGAGTCGTGATTGAGCAGGAGCGCAGGCACGCCGGCTTGCAGCGCAATCATATTGCCATGAAAACGCGGGCCGATAGAAAAATGATACCCGCCGGATTTCTTCCTCCATGCATCCACGTCGGCAGATGCATAGCAGCGCGAGGTCAGGAGTTCGCGGACTTCCTCGGCCCGCGTGCAGCCGAACCAGCGGGCAACGACGAGACGGTCCGCCAAATTAGCAGGTCCAGGCCGCCGGCCTCGAAGCATCTCGATTTCATTCTGAATGACAAAATCGCCTCCCTGGTCCCATGCGTCCCGGTGAAACCGCAACAACGCCTCCCGCCTTGAGGCATCTTTGAGCATGGAAGGCGTGGAGGAAAATTGAAATCTAAACTCATCGCGACTGACGGGTGGAAGCTCCGGCTTAAACGCTCTCAGGAGGCTGCCGGGCTTGGCGTAGAATGACGGGCATCCGATGATGGTTACATTCTGGATTCCATGCAGGCGCAGTTGATCCGCGGTGAATTCGCCGCGCACACCGATGGATGCGCATCGCTCGGAAATGATTTTTAAAAATCGCAGTGTGCCAGGCAAGAGTGGAATCTTTTCACCCGTGGCCATTGCCTCTTTGGATGCCTGGGCACCAAGTCCCATGATAAGAACAGGCAAATCGGTTCTCTCCAGGTAGGTTGCAAAAGGGCCCATGTCGGATGCGGCGGAAATGAAGTTGGATGCCGGGATGACGAGGATATCGTGATCGGCCGCAGCGCTCGCAGCCCCGTCTGCCAACAGCGGAAAAGCCGGAAGCGGCTCTTCGGAGAGAACGTCTGAGCATGCCCCTTTGGTAATCTCGTTCCCGAAATTGTCACCGCAGGCTTCAAGGAGTGCTTCGAAGTCCGAGGGATCCACACTTGCGACATTAAAAATCTCGACCAGTGCGGCGCGCTGAGGCGGCAATTCTTTAATGGCCGCGAGATCAAGAGCCGTAGCGAGAGTTCTTTCTATCTGAGGAAGAGTCTCTTGGACCTCGACTTTTCGGCGGCGCTCCCCGGTTGGTGGTGCGGACTTGAGATCCGCATCGCGGTGCCAGAGTTTCCAATGCATCACCTTGCGCCATTCCGGCAGATGTGCATCGGCGATTTCCAGATACCAATCCCGGACGTTTGCAAACTCGTCCTTGATTGAAAAATAAATGTGGACGGGATGTTGAGACGGGAATGATCGTGATTCGGTCCTTTCCACGGTGAGTTCGGCAAATCCGCCCTCCGAGTGAGCCAGACGCAGGCGCACAGCGGGCCAATCGCGTGGCACATCGAGCACGCCATCCGCCTCGACGGTATTTTCACCGGTTTGGCGGAGGCTCAGCAGGGTGGCGCAATCCTCCGGCAGTCGGCGGTGCCGCAGGTCGCCCGGATCGGGCCGCCACCTTCGGAAGGCTCTTGCCAAAAACGGTTTGCGCTGCCATGCGACGGCGGATGCCGCCTGTCGGCGGTATTCCCGCTCCACTTGCTTTTGAATTTGCTGCGCCAGCTTGATTTGCACAGGATCCAGCCAATCCCGTGTGAGGTCGATGGCGGACTGAAGGGCGACGTAGTCGTCGTCTTGAGCCGTTGCATCTGGCCTGTCCTGATTGTTACGGTCCGCACTCATTGATGAAGAAAAGCTTTCTTTTTAATACGAATGAGTCAAAGAGATTTTCAGGCGCGGATTTATGTGAGAGGGTATCTCTTGTAAATCCCACACTCCGAATCAGATACTCCCACTGTCCACCTGCCAACCTAAGACCAGCCCATGACTGACCATACCAGCCTGCAAGACATTGAGCCCATCCTGCATGGATCGCACGCCGATCCGTTTGCGTTTCTGGGGATGCATTCGGTGGACGGAGACCAGGTGGTGCGTGTTTTCCGACCGGATGCGGCGAGGATTTTTGTGGTGCCTGCGGATGGGGCTTCGGAGGCGATTGCTCTTAAAAATATTCACATGAGCGGCTTTTTTGCGGGCACTTGCGGGCGCGAGGAACGCTTTGATTATTTTTACCGCATCGAGACACATGATGGCCGCACCCTTGAGGAACGGGATCCGTATTCGTTCGGCCAGATCCTTGGCTCAATGGATCTTTACCTCTATGCCGAGGGAAATCATTACGACATCCAAAACAAACTCGGTGCACACCTGACAAAGATCGGGAGCACAGAAGGGGTGAGTTTTTCGGTGTGGGCACCGAATGCAAAACGCGTGAGCGTGGTGGGGGATTTCAATCGCTGGGACGGCCGCGTGCACCCGATGCGCAAACTACTCGGCAGCGGGATCTGGGAAATTTTCCTGCCAGGCGTCAAGGCCGGGGCTCACTATAAATTTGAGATTGCCGCTGCGGATGGAGGTCTGCATTTGAAGAGTGATCCATTCGGATTTTTTGCGCAGCACGGCATCAAAACAGCGTCAATCATTTACGATCTCCACCGTTACCAGTGGAAGGACGAAAAATGGATGGAGGCGCGGAAAGAAAAGCAGTGGCAAACCAGTCCTGTTTCGATTTACGAGGTGCATCTTGGCTCGTGGGCGAGGATTCCCGAAGAGGGAAACCGGCATCTGAGCTATCTGGAGTTTGCCGACCGGCTCATCCAATATGTGAAGACGATGGGGTTCACTCACATCGAGTTGATGCCGGTCGCCGAGCATCCTTTTGATGGATCGTGGGGGTATCAGGTGACGGGATACTTTGCGCCGACCAGCCGTTTTGGAACGCCGGATGAGTTCCGCGAATTCATTGATCGCTGCCATCAGGCGGGCATCGGAGTGTTGCTGGATTGGGTGCCGGGGCATTTTCCAAAAGACGCCACGGGGCTTGCGCAGTTTGACGGCACTTGCCTGTACGAACACGCGGATCCGCGCCAGGGCGAACATCGCGACTGGGGAACATTGATTTTCAACTACGGACGCAATGAGGTGCGCAACTTTCTCATCGCAAACGCGCTTTTCTGGCTGGAGGAATACCATATCGACGGACTGCGGGTGGATGCGGTGGCATCGATGCTCTATCTCGATTATTCACGCGAACCCGGCGAATGGATCCCCAACGAACATGGCGGGCGTGAGAATCTGGAAGCCATTTACTTCCTGCGCCGCACGAATGAAGTGTGCTACGAGCGGTTCCCCGGCGTGATGATGATCGCAGAGGAGTCCACTTCATGGCCCGGCGTTTCGCGTCCGACCTATCTGGGTGGTCTGGGCTTTGGTTTCAAATGGAATATGGGCTGGATGAACGATTCGCTCAGCTACATGAGCAAGGAGCCGATCTTTCGCAGATTCCATCAGGGCGAGGTCACGTTTTCGCTGCTTTACGCATTTCATGAACATTTCATCCTGGTCCTGAGCCATGACGAAGTAGTGCATGGCAAGGGCTCGCTGATTGATAAAATGCCAGGAGACCGGTGGCAGAAATTTGCGAACCTGCGGATGTTTTATGCGTGGATGTTTGCACACCCTGGTAAAAAATTGTTGTTCCAAGGGGGCGAATTCGGCCAGGTAGCGGAGTGGGATCATGCCCGCAGTCTGGACTGGCATCTCAACCAATATCCCGAGCACGACGGACTCCGCCGCCTCGTTCAACATTTGAATTTTCTCTACACCTCGGAGCCGGCATTTTATGAGCTGGACGACAATCATGAGGGATTTGAGTGGATCGACTTTCATGATGCCGACAGCAGTGTGGTGGCCTTCATGCGGCGGGATGCGAGCGGCGGGACTCTTGTCTTTGCTGTGAATGCGACACCTGTCACCCGCCACGATTATCGGATCGGTCTGCCCTCGCATGGCTACTACAGCGAGATTCTTAATACGGATGCACAGACTTATGGCGGCAGCAATGTGGGGAATTACGGCGGCTTCGATGCCGAGCAGGTGACATGGCAGGGCAGAGATTACTCCGCGACCATCCAGCTTCCGCCGCTTGCCGTGGTAGGATTCCGGCTGGAGGATTAAGCGGATCTACTGAGGGTCCAGGAAGTCGCATGTCAGCTGGAGAGCTGCTTTTAGGCGCTCCATGTAGTCCTGCCGGGGGATTTCAATCGCTCCGAAGGTGTCGAGGTGCGCTGTGTTCCATTGCACATCCAGCAAGCTGAAGCTTTGAGCATTGAGCCGGTTGACGAGGGCGACTAGGGCGTATTTGGATGCATCGGTCCGGTGGTGGAACATGGATTCTCCGAAGAACGCGCCGCCGAGCGCAACGCCGTAGAGTCCGCCTGCAAGGCCCTTGCTGTCCCATGCCTCCACGGAATGCGCATAGCCGAGTTCGTGCAGCCCCACATACGATTCGAAAATATTTTGATTAATCCAGGTCTCTTCCCGCTGCGCGCAACACCGCATGACGGTCTCAAAATGTGTATTGATACGGATCTCGTAGGTGCGTTTGCGCAGTGAGCGCTCCAGTCCATGCGGAATGTGAAATCCATCCAGCGGCAAGATTCCACGCGGGTCGGGCGAGAACCAAAGCAGCTCACCCCCGGGCTCCGCCATCGGAAA